>JBAXWB010000006.1 GCA_037128595.1 bacterium | reverse complement strand
AGATTCCCGCCAGCCATTAGCCAATGCTGTTGCATTGGCTAATGGCTGGCGGGAATGAAAGAAATTCAAAAGCGCCCAAAATGTTTGGCGATTTGTCATGTCTGGCTTGGCGCGATATAGGCATGGCAGGTTCCCCTGTAACGAGCCAGCCACGAAAAATCGCCAAACGTGTTTCCCCGGACATCAGGGGAAATGAAGAATCTCAAGGGCGAGATCTCGCTATGATTCTTTAATGTCCCCGGGAAAACCGTTGCGGGATTTTTAATTCTGGGAAGACCATAACGCGTTCCCGTTTAACCCGACAGAAAGAGCGCCCCGAATTAATAATGCCGCAACATTTTTGATTTCTTCGGTTGAATCTGAATTTATTTCAATTTCTTGAATGGTGGTGAAGTCTTCTTCTTTAATCCGTGTAAGGAGCAGGGCAGGGCAGCGTCCTCCATTAAAGATTGGTCAGCTCCCGAGGCATTAATTTATTTGACTTAATAATATTTAAATAATAACTATCTAGCTAGTTAAAGCCAGATGGTGATTAGTTGAGATTAATATTCATTTTTGTCGCTTGGGTGGTCGGCATGAGCCAGCCGGGTTTTGCGCAACTACGGGCGGGTGACATCGCGGTGGTGGCCTACAACACCGACACCACCGATTCGTTCGCCTGGCTGGCGCTGTGTGACATCCCGCCCAATACGCCCATCCACTTTACCAATTCATCGGTCAGTAACGGCTGGTTCCGGTGGGGCGACCATCTCGGGAGGGCCGTCGCCCCCGGCCCTCTGACGTGGACCAGCACGAATGGCCTTAATGCGGGGTCCGTGGTCTCGTGGGTTGCCGGAACCCAGAAATGCTGGAGCGTGGGAAGCCTGTCCGGCGGCGGACTGACGTTAAGTGCGGCAGGGGATCAGATCTTCGCCTACACGGGAACGATTGTCTCCAATGCCGGGGAAGCAACCCCCTGGCATGGTAACCCTTCAAATGCTGTCATGTTGTTCGGCTTGAATTTCGCTAACAAAGGGTGGGATAACCTGAATGGAGGGGATGTGAACACCAGCTATATCCCGCCGGGCCTGTCCACCAACGCCCATACGGCGGTGCATGCCGGGAATTGGGACAATGGTTATTACTCCGGAATCAGGACGGGCAAGGTCGGCGAACTGCTTGGCGCCATCGATGCCTCAACTCATTGGACTTCAAGTGCCGATTTTATTGACCCCGGGCAATGGCCTTCACTTTTTTTGATAATCCGGCACCCCGGGATGCTGATGATGGTGGAATGACTCCCACGCGGGCACAGTCTTTATAAATCGGGCACCCCTGGCATTTCGGGCGAAGCGGGGTGCAGAGCGTCTGCCCGAAGGCGACCAGATAGCGGTTCCATGTTTTCCAGTATTTTTGGGGCAGGAGCTTGCGTAGCGCCGTCTCCGTTTCCGCCGGTGTTTTCGTTTTCAGTAGTCCCAGCCGGTTGCTGATCCGGTGGACATGGATATCGACACAGATCCCCTGTTTGTCGAAAGCCTCGGTCACCACCAGATTGGCCGTTTTGCGGCCGACGCCCGGGAGTTTGACCAGCTCCTCAATAGTTTGAGGGATCACGCCGCCGAAAAGAGTCTGAACGACTCCGGGCAGTCGATTTAACATACGGGCTTTGGTCCGGTAGAAGCCAACGGGAAAAATAAGGGTTTCAAGCTCTTTCACGGAAAGGGTGCCCAGTTCATCCAGAGTTTTGATTTTACTGAACAGGCGTTCGGAGACGAGGGTGGTGGTCTGATCCTTGGTTCGGGCACTCAGGATGGTGGCCACAAGCACCCGGAAGGGGTCAAGGGTCCTGACTTCCATGAACTGGACCACCGGGCTTTGTGTTTTCCCGAAATACCGCTTGAGTCCGGAATAGATGCGGGAAAGGGCTTTTTTATCCATGGATAGGGGCCGCCGGGTCATTCCAGGCTGGTGATTCCCTCGCGAACGGCATATTTGGTGAGGGCGGCCACATTGTGAGCCCCCACTTTTTGCATAATATGCTGGCGATGGGTCTCCACCGTTTTGACGCTGACATTGATTTTTGAGGCGATCTCTTTGGTGCTGTGGCCTTCGGAAATGAGTTGCAGGATTTCCTTCTCCCGTTGGCTCAATTGGACGACATGGCGGCGCGTAACCCGCCCGGGCTTGGCACGGCGTGCGAACTCTTCCAGCACATTCCCTGCGATATGGGGGCTGATAAACAGGCCGCCGGAGATAATGGTGCGGATGGCGTTGGTCAACTCGCCGAACGCGCTATCTTTCAGCATGTAGCCTGAGGCACCGGCCTCCAGCATTTCCGTCACAAAATGGTGGTCGGAATGCATCGAAAGGGCAAGGATTTTGACCTTGGGGTGGTCCTCGAAAATCCGGCGGGCCGCGGCGATGCCGTTCATTTCCGGCATGGCAATGTCCAGAATGACGATATCCGGCTTCTTCTCTGCCACCAGTTTAATGGCGCCGATCCCGTTCAGCGCCTCGCCAACGACACTCATGTCGGGTTGTTTTTCCAGAAGTGAGCGTAATCCCTCGCGGATAATCTGATGGTCATCACAGAGAACAATGCGAATCGGCATGATACACCTCCTTCAGAAAGTGGTTAAACAATGTTCCTGGGGCCCCGTTATGTCAATATTATTGTCAGCGCAGAGGCGTTTAAGCTTGATTCAAGGGAGTGAGATTAAGATACTGCGCGGCAATTATATTTTTGTTTAGAGGAGAATTTTATGGCTCAGGAACTGGCGTTTGCGTTAATCAACCCTTATACGATCTCCAAATCCAGGACAGGGGGCGTCATCGGCCGCTTGATGAGCCGCACGGGCCTCGATCTGGCCGCCGCACGGATGTATGGCCCCAGCCAGGAGCTGGTTACCCGGTATGCCGACTCTCTGCTCAACAGTAATCAGGCGGAGCCTGAGTTCGCCCGGTTATTGAGTGAATATGTTCGCAAATCGTATTCCCCTGACCCCGTGACCGGTCTGCGCCGGCGTGTCATCCTGCTGGTTTTTGAAGGCGAGAACGCGATTCAGAAAGTGCGCGAAGCGACCGGGCATTTGAGGGCCGGCTGGGTCAACGGTGAAACCATCCGTGATACCTATGGGGATTATATTGAGGATGCGCCGGGGCAGGTCCGCTATTTTGAGCCGGCGGTTCTGGTGGCGCCCTCGGTGGAGCGGGCCGCCTCGGTGTTGCGGTTGTGGGCCGAGTATTCCGACACGGATGGCGGGGTCATCGACAATAGTGCGGATTCAGCCAACGCGGAAGGCAGTCAGACGACCCTCGTGCTGATTAAGCCGGATAATTTCCGTTTTCCCAGCGTGCGCCCCGGCCATATCATTGACCTGCTCTCGCGCTCAGGACTCCGGATTGTCGGGGTCCGGAAATTTGCCATGACGGTGGCCCAGGCGGAGGAATTTTACGGCCCGGTGCGAGCTATCCTGCAAAACAAATTTAAAGGCATTATGGCCCAGCGGGCCGGGGAGTTGCTCGAAAAATCGTTCGGGCTTGCGATTCCCGAGGATACCAAGGCCGTGATCGGGGAGCATATCGGGCCCATTGCCGGCAATGGGCAATTTGAGGAAATTGTGAAGTTTATGACCGGCTTCCGCCCCTCGGAAGTGGCGGAGTCCGATAAGGCCAAGACCGGCTCTGAGAATTGTCTGGCCCTGGTCTATCGCGGGATCAGCGCCGTGGAGAACATCCGGTACCTGCTGGGCCCCACCGACCCGGCCAAAGCACAACCCGGTTCCGTGCGCCGTGAATATGGCAGTGATATTATGGTCAACGCCGCTCATGCGTCTGATTCGCCGGAAAATTCAGCCAGGGAAATGAAGATTGTGGATGTCCAGAAAGATACAATAAAGGAATGGGTGGAGAAGTACTATGGAGCTTAATGAACGGGTAAGCGCGATCGCGCCTTCGTTGACCCTGGCCATTGATGCCAAGGCCAAGGCGCTCATGGCGGCAGGCGAAAAAGTATGTGGTTTCGGGGCTGGGGAACCGGATTTCGACACGCCAGAACACGTCAAGGAAGCCGCGGCGAAAGCCCTGCGTGAAGGGAAGACCAAATACGCACCCAATGATGGCATCATGGAACTCCGCGTCGCCATTGCGGATAAGCTTGCCAGTGAGAATAAGCTCTCCTACAAGGTGGATCAGATTCTGGTCAGTAACGGGGCCAAACACTCCCTCTTCAATATCTTCATGGCGCTCTGCCGTGAGGGTGACGAAATCATCATTCCTGCTCCGTTCTGGTTGAGCTATCCTGAAATGGTCCGCGTCGCGGGTGGCAAACCGGTCTTCGTGCAGGGGAGTGAAGCGCATGGACTCAAAGTGACCGCCTCGCAAGTGGAAGCGGCCATCACGAAACGGACCAAGGCGATTGTCCTGAACAGCCCGTCCAATCCCACCGGAATGGTCTATGCCCGCGAGGAACTTCGCGCGCTGGCTGAAGTGGCGGTGAAGCACAACCTTTCCATCATCTCGGATGAGATCTATGAACGCATGGTCTACGACGGGGTTGAAGCGGTCAGTATCGGGTCGCTCTCCCCTGAGATCTTCAAGCGCACCATTACGGTGAACGGCTTCAGCAAGCCGTATGCCATGACCGGCTGGCGGCTGGGCTATTTTGCCGGCCCCATTGAACTGGTGAAGGCGGCTTCTGCGCTTCAAAGTCATAGCACCTCCGCGCCCAACACGTTTGCCCAATATGGGGCCGTAGCGGCCTTGCGCGGACCTCAGGATTGCGTCTCCAAAATGGTGGTCGCCTTTGATGAGCGCCGCCAGTATCTCTACAAGCGGTTGACGGCCATGAAGGGGATTACCTGTGTGAAACCGGCCGGGGCCTTCTATGTGTTTCCCAACATCTCCGCTTTTGGGCTCTCTTCCATCGAGTTCTCGCAAAAGTTGCTGGAGCAGGAAAAGATGGCGGTGGTGCCCGGTCTGCCGTTTGGGGCCGATGAGCATATCCGCCTCTCGTATGCCTGCAGCATGGCCAATATCGAAGCGGGAATGATCTGCCTCGAACGATTTATCAAGACGCTGTAAGCCACCTTGCTTCCCGCCATTTTCGCAGGGAGTTGACGAGGTAAAACGTCCGGATGCGAGGGAGATCAGAGAGGCGGATGACCGCTTCTTTGATCGCTCCTTGCGCAAGCAGTTCGGCCCGGAAGGTTCCCGCCAGGAGCCCGCAGGAAACCGGCGGCGTCAGACGTTCGCCATCGAGATCCACCACCAGATTGGCAATGGTGGATTCTGTCAACTCCCCTGCGGCGTTCCAGAGCAGAACCTCGTCGCAATCCGTGACCCCTTGTCTGGCGGCTTCGTATACCTGCCGGCAGGTCGTTTTGTGGTAGAGGAACCGGTCGGTGATATCCACCGGGTGCTGCGCCAGCCGCAGACGGACCGGGCGGGTTTCGGGTCCCGGCGCGAAGGGGGATGATTCCAGGGTGACGCTTCCTGAGCGGGTCACGAGAAGCCGGATCCGGGCCGGCCCGGCCAACTTCAGGGCATCCAGTTGGCTGCGAATGGCCTCCCTTGAGAAGGTGAAATCGAAATAATTCGCGGAATCTTCAAGCCGTGCTAAATGCCGGTCCTTCAGGAAAATTCCCTCGCCCGGGGTCCAAAGCAGCGTTTCCAGGAGTTGGAACGTCACGGGTGGGTCACATAGCACTTTGGCCTTGGTCCCGCATTCGTCATACTCGTCCCCGCTGACAGAATCCCAGACAATCCCGCCGCCCACGCCATATTCGGCGACTCCTTGCGTCTTATCAATCAGGACCGTCCGGATGGCAACATTGAATTGCGCCTGACGGTCCGGCGCCAGATACCCGATGGCCCCGGTATAGATCCGGCGGGGAGTGAGTTCCTCGCGGGTAATGAGGGCCATGGTCCTGGGTTTAGGGGCACCGGTGATCGAAGCACAGGGAAAGAGTGCCGATAAAATGTCGCAAAGGGAGGCCTGGGTCCGGGCAGAAACGGTGGAAATCATCTGCCAGACGGTGGGATACCGCTCCACTTTAAAAAGCTGATCCACCGAAACCTGTCCTTTTTCCGCCACCCGCCCCATGTCGTTTCGCACCATATCCACTATCATCACATTCTCTGACTGATTTTTGGGTGAGTCCCGTAGTCTCTGGGCGTTGGCCTGATCCTCCTGGGTGGTGACCCCGCGTTTCATGGTGCCCTTCATGGGGCGGGATTCCAGGTGGGTCCCGTTGAGGCGGAAGAAGAGTTCGGGGGAGGCGGAGCAGAGGGCGAAGTCTGAGGTATCGATGAAGGCCGAGTAATGCGCGCCCTGCGCCTGAACCAGTGTTTCGAAAAGCGGCAGCGGCTCCTGACGGAAGGGAGTGGTCAGCCGGAAGGTATAGTTGACCTGATAGGTTTCGCCTGAATAGAGATAGTTCCGGATTCGGGCAATGACCTGAGCGTAGTCTGCCCGGGAGAGGGACGGGGTCCAGTGAAGCGGGGGATCATGAGAGATGGGGACGGGATCCCGGGGATTCCAGGAGGTGGGCTCCTGGTAAAGGCCGAACCACAGCAGGGGAAATCCGGACGGGTCCGGCCGAACCGTTAAGGCCGGATCAAAGGCCGGGGCGGCCTCATAGCTCAGGAACCCCGCGGCATAGAGCTTTTCCCCGTTGACCGCCGCTTCCACTTCTCGAAGGAGCGGCATCACCTCCTCGATACGTGAGGCCGTCAGGATCCGTATGGGGTGTTCGAAGGCCAGCCAGCGCCCGAGGGAGGGATCGTGGATGAGGACAGCATTGCTCACAGGCGACGAATGATTTCCTGTTCAGCCTCCAGGATGGCGTCCAGCATCTCCTGGCCTGAATCCGCCTGGCGCAAGGTTTCCAATAAGGGGGTTTCCATGCAGAGGGAGCATAATCGCGCCAGGGTATGGAGGTGAAGCCGGTCATCCTGACAGCAAAGCAGAAAGAAAATGTCGGTGGGAAGACCGTCCTGGGCCCCGAAATGAATCGGCTGAATCGTGCGCCCCACCACCATGAACGATTCGGTAAACATATAGGGGTCATGATGCCGGGGATGGAGAGCGGCCCAGCCACCCGGCAGGGCGGTGGAACACAGGGCTTCGCGTTCCTCGATTAACGTGAGCAGGTCTGCTTCATCCGAAACCAGATCGGTGGCCACCGCCATGGCGACCATGGAGCGGATGGCGGATGAACGGGTCTTGGCGGGCATGTCCCCGTTGATGCGCGCCCGGGTGAGGAGTTGAGGCATCATGGTGACGTCCGGAGCGAATTCTTTCACCTTGGCCGAGGTCTGCGAATGGTAATTCGCCAGGTTTTTGGAGGAAAATTTAAGGATGCGCTGGGAGGCCCAGGCATCAATTTCGGCTCGGCGGAACACAAAACGGTCCCCCTGTTTCTGGAAGGGGATCTCCTTCTCTTTGATCAGCAATTCAATTCGTGCGGGTGCAACATGGAGGTAAGTTGCAATCTCTTTGACATTCATGACTCGATGGGGCATGCCGGAGATTCTGCCAAAACCCGTACCCTGAAGCAACTCGACATTCACCTTCTTGCAATGAGGCGCAGGAGGTCGGCGCCATAGGCCTCGAGTTTCGCGGGCCCGACTCCGGGAACGCGCTCGAGTTCTGAATGTGATTTCGGCTTAACAATCGCGATGGCCTTGAGGGTCTTATTACTGAAGATCAGATAGGGGAGGGTCCCCTGATGAAAGGATTCGTCCTTGCGCCAGGTTTTCAGCTCCTCAAACAGGGTATCCTCGACCGCCGACAGCACGCGGTCAAAGGAATCCGGAAGGGCGGCTCGGTGGGTGGACTTCGAGTTGACGCGCGCGGGCTTGCGCCGGTGATCCGGTTCCTTGCTGGTCAGGTGCGTGACCTGGACGGGCCAGTTCATGGACACCGTGGCGCGACGCCAGGCGATTTCCCGGCCAAGGGCGGTTAACGAGGCGGTGGCATATTGATCCGGACTTAGCTGGATCGCCTTGGCCCGCACCAGCTCATCAAAAATAGCCTTCAGGGCATCCGGAGCGGAACCGGCCAGCGCCCCATAGGTCGAGATGTCGTTCAGATTGCGCTCCAGGATCTCTTTGGCCCGGGAGCCGGTCATGACGGCGAGGATGGTGTTCCGTCCGAACCGCCCGTCCAGCCGGCCTACCCCGCTCAGTAGTTTCTGGATGAGCGGCCATTCGGCTTCAGTGGGAGGGCGGGCCGGGATCGCCGAGTCAAATCCGCAGAAATCGCAGTGGCCACAGGCGGTGGCCAGGGTTTCCTTGTCGCCGAAATAATCGAGAATGAAATGGTGGCGGCAGCTGCGGGAACTGACGTAACGGAGCATCAAATCCAGTTTGCGCAGATCCCGGCGCCGTTTTTCCTCAAGGGTCGGCATCGCCTCCTTCAGCCGGGTGAGGTCCGCGGGTTCAATCAGCGAGGTAGTATAGCAGCGGGAGCCTGTCAGGATTTCACGCGAGATGAGGCCGCAGCGTTCATACAGGCCCATGCAGGTGTGGACGGTGATTTTGTTGTCGGTTGATTTGATCTGTTCCGCCCACTCGTCCAGCGAGCAGGTTTGGGACCCGCCGGTTTTCAGCAGGGTGTAAATTTCGGCCCAGGTGTGTAGGATGGTGGTGGGGTCCGGATTCGAGCCATCGAGGAAAAACTCCTGGGTCCGGACATCGGCGTAGTTGTAAAGCAGCTCGCAATGGGATAACTGGCCATCACGCCCGGCCCGGCCGACTTCCTGATAATAGGCCTCAATGCTGCCAGGCACATCCCAGTGGATGACAAAGCGCAGGTCCGAGCGGTCTACGCCCATGCCAAAGGCGTTGGTGGCCACGACGACCGGCACTTTCCCGCTCATGAACTGTTCCTGGGCCTTAGCCCGTTTTTCCGGGGTGAGCCCGGCGTGGTAAACCAGGTGCTTGATCTTGTTTTCACCCAGCATCACCCCGACCCGATCCACCTGTTTGCGGGTGCTGCAATAAATGATGCCCGTGGGATAGCGGGCAAGGATGGTCTCAATGCGGCGCATTTTATCGGTGTGCGAGGAGACGTGGCTGACTACTAGCCGGAGGGTGTCGCGGCGAAACCCGCTGACAATGACCAGAGGGGCGGCGCGACCATCCATCCCAAGCCCGAGTTGCTTGGCAATGTCCGTGCGGACCTCCGGGGTGGCGGTTGCGGTCAAGGCCATGACGCGCGCGGAGGGGAATTGTTTAACGACTGAACCCAGGCGGATGTAGTCAGGTCTGAAATCATGGCCCCATTGGCTGATGCAGTGGGCTTCGTCAATCGCGATCAAGGCCACCTTGAGGTCGGCCAGCAGGGCTTGAAAGCTCCGGTTGCGGAACCGTTCCGGGGCCACATAGACTAGCCGGGTCCGGCCCTGACGCAGGTCGGCCACCCGGTCGGCCACCTCCTCCATGGAGAGCGAGGAGTTAAGGCTGGTGGCGGGCAGGCCGCGTTCAGTGAGTCCGTCCACTTGATCCTTCATCAGGGAAATCAGGGGCGAGACCACCAGGGTGATCCCCTCCAGGATCATGGCGGGTAATTGAAAGCAGAGCGATTTGCCCGCACCGGTCGGCATGACGACCACGGTGTCCGTCCCGTTAAGAATCGCCTCGATGGGTTCTCTTTGTCCGGCGTGAAAATGGGAGAATCCGAAATGTTTCGACAGCAACGCTTCCAGGGCTAAAGGGTGCCCGGGCGGATCCTGTATTTTATTAATATTTAAATGAGTCATAAAAGGCCACATTGTAGCATTGGGGGAAAAATTGTAAAACCTTGATGTGAATCAAGGTAATCCATGACAGGGCGTCCATAATGAGCGCTGTTTTGAGAGACCAGTGAAGAAATCAACAACAAGGAGACCGAAGTTATGAGTAGCATGTTTTGTTATCAATGTGAGCAGACCGGCAAGGGCACGGGCTGCACCTCGTTCGGGGTGTGTGGAAAAGATCCCGAAACCTCCGCCCTGCAGGACCTTCTGGTCATGGTGGCGCAAGGCATCAGCCAGATGGCGCACCGTGCCCGTAAACTCGGGGTGGTTGATCAGGCGGCGGACGTGTATGTGATCGAGGCGCTGTTCACCACAGTGACCAATGTCAATTTTGATCCCAAGCGCCTGGAGGGGATTATCCGCCAGGGGGCGGTGATCAAGGACAGTATCCGGAAGCAATACGAAGCGGCATGTAAGGCCAAAGGAGTGGCTGTCGAGGGGGTGACGGGCCCGGCGCAATGGACGCCTGCCGCGGATCTTCAGGGGTTGATCAGCCAGGGTGAGGCGATCTCGACCGAGAAGCGTACCGCCGCACTCGGCGCGGATGTGGCCGGGACGCAGGACCTGATTCTGCTGGGGCTCAAGGGAACGGCCGCGTATGCGGAGCATGCCCGGGTGCTAGGCAAGGAAGACCGTTCCGTTTATGCCTTCATGCATGAGGTCCTTGATTTCCTGGTTAAGGCCAACCCGACCATGGACGAGCTGCTGGGCTATGCCCTCAAGACCGGTGAAGTAAATCTCCGGGTGATGGAATTGCTGGATGCGGCCAACACGGGCGCTTATGGGACCCCGGTCCCGACCCCTGTCCGGATTACTTCTGTAAAGGGCAAGGCCATCCTGGTCTCGGGGCATGACCTCAAGGATCTGGAATTGCTGCTGAAGCAGACCGAGGGTAAGGGCATCAACATTTACACGCATGGTGAGATGCTGCCTGCGCATGGGTATCCCGAATTGAAGAAATACAAGCACCTGGCCGGCAATTACGGGGGAGCCTGGCAGGATCAGCGCAAGGAGTTTGATGAATTCCCGGGCGCCATCCTGATGACCACGAACTGTATCCAGAAGCCGAAGGACACCTACAAGGCCCGCATCTTCACGAGCGGCCTGGTCGCCTGGCCGGGTGTGGATCACATTGCCGACGGCAATTTCAAGCCGGTGATCGAGGCGGCCCTGGCGGCAGCGGGGTTTGCGGCGGATGAGCCGGAAAAAACCATCCTGGTCGGCTTCGGACACGGCGCGGTGCTGGGTGTGGCCGGGACGGTGATCGATGCGGTCAAGTCGGGTGCCATCAAGCGCTTCTACCTGATCGGTGGCTGTGACGGGGCCAAGTCGGGACGGAACTACTACACGGAGTTTGCCCAGGCGGTCCCGAAAGACTGCATGGTGCTCACGCTGGCTTGTGGGAAGTACCGGTTCAACAAGCTCGATTTCGGGAGCATCGGCGGTCTGCCGCGGTTGCTGGACATCGGGCAGTGCAACGATGCCTACTCGGCCATCAAGATCGCCAGCGCGCTGGCCGGGGCGTTCAATTGCACGGTCAATGACCTGCCCCTGTCGATGATCCTGTCCTGGTACGAACAGAAGGCCGTCTGCATTCTGCTTACCCTGTTGCATTTAGGCATCAAGAATATCCGGCTCGGACCGAGTCTTCCTGCCTTTGTAACACCCGCGGTGTTGAATGTGTTGGTGGAGAAATTCGCCATCAAACCCATCACCACCGTGGAGGCCGACCTTAAGGCGACGCTGGCCGGGAATTAAGCGCGTTCAAAGTTGAACGTTGCGGGTCCAAAGTTGGGAGTCAATAGGCTCTTAACTTTGGACTTTTTTTGACACAAAACCCAATGCTTAAACTGTTAAGCATTGGGGCTTGGGCATCAGTCGCAGGAGCGGTCCAGGACCTTCCCGTCCTTGATTTCGAATATCCGCGTGGCCAGCGACTTGATCAGGCGATGATCATGGGATACAAAGATGACCGTATTTTCGAGCTGGGCCAGGGAGAAGTTCAACGCTTCAATGGATTCCAGATCCAGATGATTGGTCGGCTCGTCCAGAATCGTGACATTTCCGCCTTCCAGCATCATTTTGGCGAGAATCAGCCGGGCCTTTTCTCCTCCGCTCAGGACCTCAACCGGCTTGAACACATCATCCTTGCTGAACAGCATCCGGCCCATGAACGACCGGAGCTCAGTCTCTGACGCATCCTTTTCGTCGGCAAACCGGCGCAACCAGGCCAGGGCTTGACAGCTTGGATCCAGGACTTCCCCGGGATCCTGGGGGAAGATGCTGAATTGGATCGTGTCGCCCAGCGCCACTGATCCTGAATCCGGGGGGAGCTGTCCGCATAGGATTTTGAGAAGCGTGGTTTTTCCGACGCCGTTCTTGCCGATAATCGCGATTTTCTCCTTCGGCCCGATTTCGCAGGAAAAATTCTTAAAGAGCGGCAGGTCGTAACTTTTGGAAATCTGATCGACCTGAATGACCTTGTCGCCCAGCCGCCGTTTGGGGGTGAAGCGGATATAGGGGGATACCCGGGAACTGGGTTTCACCACTTCGAGTTCGATTTTCCCAAGCAATTTTTGGCGGGACGTCGCTTGTTTGGCCTTGGAGGCATTGGCGCTGAACCGGCTGATGAAGGTTTTCAGATCATGAATCTGTTTCTCCATCTTCTTGTTGGCCTTGTCCCTCAGCTCACGGGCTTCCAGGCTCGCAATGGTAAAATCATCATAATTCCCTGTGAACATGCGGATTTCGTGATAGTCGAGATCGGCAATATGGGTGCAGACCTGGTTCAGGAAGAAGCGGTCATGCGAAATGACGATGACGGTGCCTTCATACCGCTTCAACAGATCCACCAGCCATTCGATGGACTCCATGTCCAGATGGTTGGTGGGCTCATCCAGCAGGAGGACGTCGGGGTGGGCGAACAATACCTGGGCCAGCAGTACCCGGAGTTTGAAGCCACCTTGCAGGGTGCTCATCTCTTTGGTGAAGACATCTTCGGTGAAGCCGAGGCCCGCCAGCAGTTTGGATGCATCCGCCTCCATGGTGTAGCCGCCCGCCTGTCCGAACTCATCTTCGACCAAGCCGCTGCGGTCATGTTCGGCATCAGTCAGATCCGCTTTTGAATACAGGGCTTCGCGTTCCAGATGAAGCGCCCAGAGCTTCTTGTTTCCCATGAACACGGTGTCCAGAATGGAGACCTCATCGAATTCGGCATGATCCTGGCGCAAATAGCCGAGCGTACAGTCCCGGCCAATGGAGACTTCGCCCTGGCTGGCAGGGATGAGGCCGGCCAGAATTTTGACAAAGGTGGATTTTCCGGAGCCATTGGCCCCGATCAGGCCATAGCAATTGCCCGGGGTGAATTGAACGCTGACGTCTTCAAATAAAATGTCCGGTCCAAATCTTTTGGTTAGCTTAGTTGTCGCAATCACGCATTCATTCCGATCTCAAAATTTACTTACCTGCCTTGTGGCGGGTGTGGATATTGCCCGACAGAGAGGGTAACCGCAAGTTTTTCTGCTGATGGGGCTCGGCTTATTAGCAGGGCAGACGCATCTAAATGCCGCAAAACACCGGAATTTTCCAGTGATTCGTCCTGACGGGAAAAGAGGAAGATTTACCACGGAGACGCGGAGATTTAGAGAGAGAAGGAAATGCAACCGTGGCGTTTATTTCGCCCCCATGAGTACATGTGGCCGGAATAAACGCCACGGTTTCCCTGAGGAATACAGGAGATTACTTCGACAGTACGACTCACTCACCACAGGCAATCTCTTTCGGCCAGGTTCCTTTGGCCAGGTCGGGCCAGGTCTTCTTTAATCCCTCTTTCTCGTGGTATTACTCCAGAAAACCGTTGCGGAATTTGTAATTCCGGTACTCCGGAATTACAAATTCCGCAACATTATCTTTGAATTCTCTCTCTGAATCTCCGTGGTAAAATCTCCTATATTTCGAGTGTTATAGATGTGTCTGCCTTGGGCTTAATAGCTTATGAGCTTGTGATGGGTCTCCTGACAGGGTAAAAAGGATGACAGTTTTCCCCTTTTTCCCGACAAGGGCGTTGTATCGGGTGAATGATCAAGAAGGTGAGTGCCCATGGCCAGTCCCGTTATTTCTCAAGATGACATTTTAGTACGTATTATCCGCGACCGGCGCAAGGATGTTGCCGCCGCGAAACGGTCGGTTGCCGTGAATGAACTCTATTGTCTCATTGAACAGCGAGTGGACTACCGCAGTCTCTCAAAGGCCTTGAGGCAAAGCCCTGCGCCCCGGATCATTGCCGAGGTGAAAAAGGCCAGTCCCTCGGCCGGTCAGCTGCGGGCCTCGTTTGATCCTGCGGCCCTGGCGCAAGCCTATGTCTCAGGGGGGGCGGCCGCGATCTCCGTCCTGACGGAACCGAACTATTTTATGGGGTCACAGGCGGATCTCAAGGCCGTCCGGCGCTGCGTCACGGTTCCCGTGTTGCGCAAAGATTTCATGGTGGATATCTATCAGCTGATGGAGGCGGCCGCCTGGGGCGCCGATGTGGTCCTGTTGATTGTTGCGGCGCTGGCCCCGGGGCAGTGTGAACTGCTTTACAGGGAGAGCCGGGAGCTGGGGTTGGAAACCATTGTGGAAGTCCATACGGCGGCGGAACTGAAGGTGGCGCTTTCCTGTGAAGAGGCCATCATCGGGGTGAACAGCCGGAACCTGAAGACCCTGAAGACGGATTTGGCGGTGGCGCATGAGCTGGCAAAGCGGATCCCGAAGGACCGGCTTTGCATCGCGGAGAGCGGGATCAAAACGCGGGAGGATCTCCTTGGATTGCAGGAGGCCGGGTATCATGGATTTTTGATTGGAGAATCCCTGCTCAGGGAGACGTTCCCTGGAAAAGCGCTGAAAGCCCTTCGAACCCCGGGTTGATTATGTTTACGATAAAGATTTGTGGGCTGACCAATCTTGATGATGCGCGGTGGGCGCTGGAGGGGGGGGCGGATTATCTGGGGTTTGTGCTTTACCCCAAGTCTCCCCGGGCGGTTACGGCCGCGGCCCTGGCGCACCTTGTGGACCACCTGCCTGACCATGCCCGGCCGGTCGGTGTGTTTGTGAACGAATCCCCCGCGCAGGTAAGGCAGATTGCGGCCGCTTGCCGGCTGGCGGCCGTGCAACTGAACGGGGACGAGCGCCCCGGGGAATTTTTGGACCTGCCCGTTCCCCTTTGGCGTTCGGTCCGTCTGGAACCGGGCGGCTGGAGCCCGGCTCCGGAACTGTGGAAGGGGGCGCGGTTTGTGATGGATGCCGCGTCGCCCGCGTATGGGGGGACCGGCGTGAAGATCGACTGGGACGCGGGCCGCCGTTTTGCGGCGCAACACCGGGCTATCCTGGCGGGCGGTCTCGATCCTGAATCGGTGGCGGAGGCCATCCGGCAGGTTCGTCCGGCCGGTGTGGATGTGGCCAGCGGGGTGGAGTGCGCTCCCGGGAAAAAAGATTTTCGCAAAGTGGCCGCGTTTATTGCCCATGCCAGGGCGGCGGCGGAAATGATTGAAAAAAGTCAGGAAGGGCCAACATGAATGATTTGAAATCGGGGCCGGATGCGACGGGACATTTCGGGGTCTATGGCGGGCGCTATGTGGCGGAGACGCTCATGCCGGCCTTAATTGAAGTGGAAGCGGCGTACCGGTCCGCCCAGGCGGATCCGGCCTTTGATGCGGAATTCCGCGACTTGCTCAAGAATTATGTAGGCCGGCCGTCGCCGCTCTATTTTGCTCCGCGCCTGACCGAGGCGTTTGGCGGAGCCCGCATCTTCCTGAAACGGGAGGATCTCAATCACACGGGCGCCCATAAGGTGAACAACACCCTGGGTCAGGCGATCCTGGCGCGCCGCATGGGAAAACGGAAACTGATGGCGGAGACGGGGGCCGGCCAGCATGGCGTGGCCACCGCCACCGTGGCGGCCCGTTTTGGCATGGAGTGTGATGTCTATATGGGGGAGGAGGACATCCGCCGGCAGGCCCCCAATGTGACGCGAATGAAGCTGCTGGGCGCGCGGGTGGTGCCGGTGCGCAGCGGGACCCGAACCCTCAAGGATGCCATGAGCGAGGCGTTGCGGGCCTGGGTGGCGGAGGTCGAAACGACGTTTTATGTCATCGGCACGGTGGCCGGTCCTCATCCGTACCCCATGATGGTTCGTGATTTTCAAAGTGTCATCGGGATAGAGGCGCGGGCCCAGTTCCTGGAGCAGACGCACAAGCTGCCGGAGATGGTGATCGCCTGTGTGGGCGGCGGGAGCAATGCGGCCGGAATCTTTTATCCCTTCATCAATGATCCCAGTGTCAAGCTGATCGGCGTGGAGGCGGCCGGGCATGGGCTGGCGTCGGGCCAGCATGCGGCCAGCATCGAGGCCGGCCGGGCGGGGATCCTGCACGGCAGTAAATCCTATGTCCTTCAGGATCCGAACGGACAGATTGTAAATGCGCATTCCATCAGTGCCGGGCTGGATTATCCTGGGGTGGGCCCCGAACACGCCCTCTGGGCGGACTTGAAGCGGGTGGTCTATTCAGGCATTACCGATCGAGAAGCCGTGGCCGCTTTTTATGATGTGACGCTGCTGGAAGGCATCATTCCTGCGCTGGAGTCAAGCCATGCGATCGCCGAGGCAAGGAAACGTGCCCTCGAGGTCGGGAAACACGGCGCCATTGTGGTATGCCTTTCCGGGCGCGGGGATAAGGATCTGGACAGTGTGCTCGAATATCGGTCCTCCTAAATTGACAAAAGGGGCGGAAACTGGCAGGCTTTGAGTCTAATTATGGCAACAAGGGATGAACAGCGAGAGACCCCGCACATCGTGTTGGGCGTGACGGGCTCAATAGCCGCCTTCAAGGCTGTTGAATTGCTGCGCCTCATGCAGAAAAAAGGGTGGGATATTTCGGTCGTCATGACGGACGGCGCCACCCGGTTTGTCACCCCCCTGACCTTTCAGACCTTATCCAGGAATACGGTCGGGCTGGGGCTGTTTGATGAGGTCGACGGGTGGCATCCTGAGCATATTGCCTATGCCGATCGCGCCGATGTGCTGGTGATTGCCCCCTGTACCGCCAACGTGATGGCCAAACTGGCCCAGGGCTTGGCCGACGATTTGCTGACCTGTACCGCGCTCGCGACCAAGGCGCCCCTGGTGATTGCTCCTGCCATGAATGACAATATGTGGACCCATCCGGCAACGCGGGCCAATCGGGAGCTCCTTCAGTCCCGTGGGGTCACGTTTGTGGAAGTCGGGACGGGCGAATTGGCCTGTGGCCGGGAGGGGGAGGGGCGCCTGGCTGACCTTCATAAAATTCTTTCGGATGTGGAGTTGGTATTAACCCGGGCTCGGGCGCAAAGAGGAGTGAGCGTATGACAAAAAATGTATTGATTGCCCTGCTTCTGATCGCTTTTTCGGTCGTGATCATGATTTTCACCAAGGGTGATTCGCCAGTGAATCTGGTGTTTATGGTGATCAAGCCCGCCGCTTCACTGGTGTACCTTTGCTTTATCGCCCTGGGTGTGACCATAGGCGTCCTTCTGAAATAATGATTCTATGAATGACTTTACACTGGCTGGATTCGAGCTGATTGAGAAGGTCGGCGAGGGTGGCATGGGGCAGGTTTGGAAAGCCCGCCAGCTGTCCTTGGACCGCCTGGTGGCGATCAAGCTGCTCCCCCCCCGGTTGAGCCATGATCCCGAGAGTATCAAGCAGATTATCAAGGAAGCCCGGACGGCCGCCAAGCTGAAGCATCCCGGCATCGTTCATATGTATGATGCCAGTGAGCAGGATGGCCATTGCTGCCTGGTGATGGAATTCATTGACGGGTATAACGTCGGGCAATGGCTTGGGCGCAAGAAAGTCCTGACCTACAAGGATTCCCTGGTGGTGATCGAATCCGTTGCCGTGGCGCTTAAATATGCCTGGCGTGAGGCCGGCCTGATCCACTGTGACATCAAACCCGAAAACATCATGGTTGACCATGATGGCACGATCAAGGTCGCCGATCTAGGCTTGTCGCTGACCCGGGACTCCCAGGGAGCGAGTCAGGCCTCTGATGAAATTGCCGGTACCCCGGGGTATATCTCGCCCGAGCAGGTGCAGGGACAGGTGCCCCTGGACTGCCGCACGGATATTTATGCCCTTGGGTGTTGCCTGTACCAGATGGTGACCGGGGTGCGGCCTTTCCACAACTTGTCCGATAGTGACGCCATGGAGGCGCAGGTGTCCTCCCAGATTCCGGATCCGCGCGAGTTAGTGCCGGAGGTGCCGGCTTCCGTATGCGGGTTGATTGAATGGATGTTGATCAAGGACCCCGCCCATCGCCTGGCGGATTGGGATGCCGTTTTAAAGGAATTGCACCGGGTTCAGAAGAGTTCGATGTCAACACGGGAAGCACCGCCCGAAGGGGCCAGCACGATGCGGCGTCGTTTGCAGGCGGCCACTCCCGTTGCGGACGAGAAGAAGACTGAGAAGCAACCGGTCTGGGTCCGCCTGGCCATTATAGCGGGCGTCGGGGCCTGTATTGCGGCCATTCAAATGGGCGGGATATGGTGGTTTTCTCATAATAAACCGAAGGAGGTGACGGTTCCCATTCCCCAGTTGACGGTGACGGTTCCCACCAATGCGCCCAAGCCCGTGGTGAAGAAGGTGGTTCCGGTTGTCCCTGCGCCAAAGGTTAAACCCAATAACGATGTCGCCATTGCCCGGACCATCCGGGGGATCAGAAGCACCGTGGATACGTACATTGAAACCGGGAAACTGGCGCAAGGGATTCTATGGCTGGAAACGTACACGGATGATTGGGTTGAGGAGACGCAGTCTGTCCGTAAAGAACTGGCTGATTCCTTGAAGGCTAAAAAGGCGGTCCTGGATGATGCGGCTCAGGCGGAAGTGGATTGGTCGAACCGGCAGGAGGCGATTACCTCGTGTGTCTTGTCCGGGAAATATGTAGTGGCCCACCAACTGGTGGACGCTGCGTTGAAGGAAGAACGACTGAAGAAGCATCGCGCTGAAATGGCCTCTGTGGATCGTGCCGTGGAGGATATCTGTTCCCTGCCGGACACGCTGCTGAAGTCCTTTGAGGCGGATATTGACAAGGACATTACTATTCAGCTCGTGCGGGGCCCCTTTAGTGGACATTTGATGGCGATCCGTGACCGAAAACTGATTATGAGAACCATGGATCAGATGGCTCAGGTTGATTTGAAACTGGAGGAAATTGCTCCGGCCGAAAAGCAGGCCAGGCTCATCGCCCTTGATCTGCCGCAGGGGTTTCTGGTGCGCGGGGTGACGGCGTATAATGCGGGAAAAACGGACGAGGCGGATGCCCTTTGGGATAAGAGTGGAACGGTGCTTGGCTCGATGCTGATTGCGCGTAGAAAAGCTGATCTGGTTGCCGCGGCTCAGGCGGCTTCCCTGGCCTCGGCGCGCGCGGCGGAAGAGGCGGAAATGCGGGCAGACCCGGCTTTTGCCGCTTTTGGAAAGCTTGTGAAAAGGGCGGGAATTGACTTGGACCAATATGACCTGGGAAAAATGAGGGGCGCCATCGAGTCGGCCACCATTAACCGGGAAGCCGCGCTGCTGTCGGATCGGGCGATGGATGCCTTTTTAGAAGCCCATGGAACGTCCCCTTTTGCCGAGAAGCATGCGGACCTGATTTTAGCTTTCCAAAGTGCTTATGGCCGGGCGATGCATTGACCATGAGGTCTAATCCCGGTTGCCCCCGGTCAGGTCGCGTTGGCCAGCCCGGGTGATAATGCGAACGGGGGCGTCAGGATTCCTTTTTCGCAGACAATGGCGGTAATCAAGGCCCCTGGCGTGACATCAAAAGCGGGGGAATAGGTTTTGACCCCTTCAGGCGCCGTGCGCCGTCCGAACCCCATGGTGATCTCTTCCGGGGCCCGCTCTTCAATGGGAATATCAGCGCCGGTTTTCAAGGAAAAATCAAACGTGGAACTGGGGGCCAGTACGTAGAACGGGATGTGATGAGCCTTGGCCAGCAGGGCCAACCCGTAGGTCCCGATTTTGTTGGCGGCATCTCCATTGGTCGCAATGCGATCGGCGCCTACCATCACCGCATTGATCGTTTTTGTTTTCATCACATGGGCGGCCATGTTGTCGCAGATCAATGTGACGTCGATGCCCGCCTGCATCAATTCCCAGGCCGTCAGGCGGGCGCCCTGAAGCAGGGGCCGGGTTTCATCCGCATAGACCCGGATGTGCTTCTGTTGCTCGGTCGCGACATAGATGGGGGCCAGGGCCGTGCCATATTCGGCCGTGGCCAGTCCACCGGCATTGCAATGGGTCAATACCGTATCGCCATCCTTGAGAAGGGTGGCCCCGTGCCGTCCGATCGCCCGGCACATGGCGGCATCCTCATCCCGGATCTGAATCGCTTCACGCACCAGCCGTTCCTTGAAGGCGGGGGGCGTGAGCGGCATGGCCGTGCGGATCACGCCCCGCATCCGGTCAAGCGCCCAGAACAGATTGACGGCGGTAGGCCGGGATGTTGCCAGATAATCAGCGGCCTGAAGGGCGGCGCTCGCCAGTTCCTGGGTGTTGCCCTCCTGGCTCTGGATGGCGGTGGCCACCCCCATGGCCGCGGCAATGCCGATGGCCGGGGCCCCGCGTACCTGAAGGGTCTTGATGGCTTGCCAAACCGCCTCCACGCTACGGGTTTTCAGGTAAACCAGTTCGGCCGGCAACCGGACTTGATCCACCATGATCACGGATCCGGGGAGGAGGCTGGTCGCAGAGTCAGGATTCCAATCAATGGTACGTATAGACATATAGGGCACTCCGGTTATTGACGTATGACAAGTAGCATGGCGAGATTCACCCCATTGAACAGCCCATGCATGATGATGGGGACCCAAAGGGATCGGGTATACAGATAGGCGAGGGAAAATCCGGCGGCGATGATCATCAGGGGAATGAAGGAGGGCAGGTGGACGTGGATGGCTGCAAAAACAACCGATATCAGGAAAATGCCCGAACCCAGGCCGAATCGGCGCACGGCAATGGGAAGCAAGACGCCCCGGAACAGGCACTCTTCAAAAATGGGGGCCACCGCAATCGCGAATACAAACATGATCGCCCGGATCCAGAGGGGATAATCGCCGGAAAGTAAAACGGCGATATCCTGAAGGTTCGGGGGATAGCCATTGAGTGACAAAATTCCCTGCGAAACGAGGGAACTAATGAGAATAAACGGAATGAGGGTGACATAAAAGACGACCCCATACTTGATCAGTTTGGGTGTTAAGGGCATGGTCCCGAAGGCTTCGCTCCAGCGCCAGCCGCGCGAATGGGTCAGCCAGGCCATGCCTCCAATCCCGGCCACATCCAGCGTCAGCCCTTGGATGATGAGCAGGGTCCCTTCGCGAGGGTGATGCAGCAGGCTGGAAATGCACCATCCCAGGCCGATCAGCAGGCCGATGAGGCCGATGAGCGCCAAACCTTCCCGCCACGTCCAGGGTCGTGAGCTGAGCCACTCCGTGTGAGGTTCCCATCGGATCGGGGTCCGCAGGGTCCGGATAATCAGGAGCGAGGCCGTCACGGTTCCCCCCAATAGCAACATGGCATAGGAAAGCCCCATGATGAGGGCGGGCTGTAAGAGGGGGGATTGTAAAATGAGTGGCTCGCTAGGCATGACCGTCAGGCATGTGGTGAGCCGCCGGGAATATTCGCGGGCTCAATCGATTCACGAATAACGTAGATGGGTTTTTGCTGAGCCTCGTGATAGGTCCGGATTTGGAGTTCTGCCAGAAGCCCGATGGAAATAAACTGAAGCCCGAAGAAGATGAGCATAAAGGGAGTGATGACCCAGAAGGGCCGCTTGATTAATTCCGAGCAGAACTCTGTTCCAAAGAAATAGTGGGACATGTTCGCGCCGGCCATGAAAAACAGCATCATGAAGCCGAGGGCTCCAAAGGTCATGCCCCACTTGCCGAAGATATGAATGGGGCGGGTGCTGTAGCGCATCAGGAATTTGACGGTCACCAGGTCCAGAATCACCCGGAAGGTGCGGCCGATTCCGTATTTGGTGGTGCCGAATTGCCGGGCGTGGTGGGTGACCACCACTTCCGAAATCTGCCCGCCGACCCAGCTGGCCAGGGCGGGGATAAACCGGTGCAATTCCCCGTATAACTGGATGTTCTGGACGATTTCCCGGCGATAGGCTTTCAAGGTGCAACCGTAATCGTGAAGATGTACCCCTGTGATGTGGCTGATCAGGTAATTGGCAATAACGGAGGGGAGCCGCCGGTTGATGTAGGTGTCTTTGCGGTCGCGGCGCCAGCCGCTGACCACGTCAAAGCCTTTATCCACTTCAGCCAGCAGCAGGGGAATGTCCTTGGGGTCATTCTGGAGGTCGGCATCCATCGTAATGATGATCTCGCCGTGCGACTCGTTGAATCCGGCACTCATGGCCGCGGTTTGGCCGAAGTTACGGCGGAATTGAATCAGGTGGAGCCCGGGGTACTGGTGGGACAGCTCCTTCATTTTTTCCCAGGACCGGTCTTTGCTGCCATCGTCAACCAGCACAATTTCATAGGAACGCCCGGTGGCGGTCAGGGCTTCATGCAGGCGGGAAATCAGGAGTTCAACACTCTCTTCCTCGTTAAAAATCGGGACCACCACGGAAATCTCTGTCATAGCGCTTCCTCATCCTTGTTGAAGGCGGATTTGTAGCACAGTTTGGCCGTCCTGCCACGGATAAAAGTCATTTCAGTCTCGACACGGAAAGACGGGCATCGCAGGATGTCGCGCATGAGTCCAAAATTATCTCAGACGAAAGATGACGTGCGTCCCGACCGCTGGGAAGAGAAGCTGGGCGCGCTGGCCCGCAGTCGCGGAGATACCGGGGCGGTCGCGGATCGGGCGATCCAGTTGAGCCGCCAGTTGAATGTGGCGCCGTGGATTGCCTTGGGAATCGCCGAACGCCTGATTTCGCTCAAAGACGCCCGGATTCTTGACCAGGTGGGCCGCTGCAAGGAGCTTCAGCCGGCGATCCTGGACAAGCGTCGCACCCTGGCCGAGTTGCGCGTGATGATGCCGTATGCCGCCCATTTCCTGGCCGTAGAGCTGAAGGAATTAATGAAAAACGAGGCGGGTGATATGCGCGTGGTCATCCGCATTCTTGAATCCATCCTGAATGCCGAACGGAATACCGATGTGGAGGCGTTGTCCATGAAGGTGCGGAATCTGCCCCTGGAGGAGTATGCCGCCAAGGTGGGCAAAATTCTGGGAATCATGCACCGTACCCGCTGTGATGTGCGCATGGCGCAGGACGTGGAAGCGGGGCATGTGCCCGAACAATTCGCGGCAGACCACATCAAGCAGCGGCGGCGCCTGGCCCGGGAGGAGTACGAGCTGAATTCGCGCGGCGCCTCACATGACTTTAGATGACGTAAGTCGGTTCAACGGGATGAGGTACTGTCATGGCTGGAGGCCAATCTGTACCTGGTTCCGCTTTATCCCCGGGTGTCGGACTATGATGTGTTGTCAAACACCCATATCGATCAGGCGGGAGCGGCTCGTCTGAGCACGGCGGCGGATATTTGATTTTAATCGCGGAGCACCCCATTCCCTCGGCCATCAAAATCAGGATACGCAGAGGATAGAGGGCCGGAAGGCTGGAGTGGCACAAAAAAAAGGCGGCCGGGTTACCCTGGCCGCCTTTTCAATTTTATCCAGAAGAGCTTAGTTGATCTTCTTCATCTCCCGGCGCTTGGTGACGATTTCTTCGGCCAGTCCGAACGGCACGGCTTCGTAGTGCTCGAAATGCATCGTATACGAGGCGCGGCCCTGTGAAATCGTCCGGACCACGTTGGAGTACCCGAACATTTCGCTGAGTGGCACCATCGCGCGGATGACCTTGTATTCGGCCTGTTCATCCATGGAGTCAATCCGGCCGCGACGCTGACAGACTGAGCCCGTGGCGGCGCCCATATAGTCTTCAGGAGTGACCACTTCAACCGACATGACCGGTTCAAGCAGGTGCGGCTTGCTTTCCAGGAACAGCTTGTGGAAACCGGCGCGCGCCGCTTCCGTAAAGGCGAACTCATTCGAGTCAACCTCGTGGTAGGACCCATCGTACAGCACGACCCGCATATCCACCACGGGGAACCCTGCGATCGGTCCCTTCAACATCGCCTTGATGACACCCTTTTCGACAGGCGCAATGAAATTCTGGGGAATACGGCCACCGCGGACTTCGTTGACGAACTCAAAGCCTTCGCCGGGGGCGAGTGGCTCAAGACGCATACAGACGTGCGCGAACTGACCACGACCACCGGACTGCTTGACGTGCTTGTATTCACCGTCAGACAGGCACGTTCCCGTTTCACGATACGCCACTTCAGGACGGCCAACCTGGGCAACCACCCCGTACTCACGCTTCATGCGCTCCACGAGTACTTCCAGATGAAGTTCACCCATACCCGCGATGATGGTTTCCTTGGTCTCGTCATCAAAACTGACCACGAACGTAGGATCTTCATCCGCCAGACAATGCAGGGAATGACTCAATTTCTCATCATCCGCCCGGCTCTCAGGCTTGATGCTGATGGAGATCACGGGAGCGGGGAACTCAATGGACTCAAGGACGATATTGTCGTCTTCGAAGCACAAGGTGTCACCAGTCTTGGTCTGCTGCAACCCGACGGCGGCCACAATATCGCCACACCGGGCAATATCAATGGACTCCTGCCGGTTGGCATGCATCCGCAACAGGCGGCCGATGCGCTGTTCCTTTTTCTGGGTGCTGTTATACACCGGTTTGCCGGAGGTGATGGATCCCGAGTAAACCCGGATGAAGACGATTTTACCCATGTGCTTGTCGGCGGCAATTTTGAAGGCCAACGCGGAGAAGGGTTCGTTCTCGGAATGGATCCGGTGAACCTCTTTTTCGTCCACGCGCCCGATCACCGGGGCGATATCTGCGGGGGAGGGCAGGAAGTCCACCACGCCGTCCAAAAGGCGCTGGACCCCTTTGTTTTTGAAGGCCGAACCGCAATAGATCGGGATGATCTTGCGGGCAATGGTGGCCTTGCGCAAACTGGACATGATCTCGGCTTCCGTCAGGTCGCCAGTCTCAAGGAACTTCTCCAGCAGGGCGTCGTCGACCTCCGCGCATTTCTCGACGAGGAAGGCATGCCATTTCTTGGCTTCTTCCAGACGCTCCGGGGCGATGTCCACTTCCGTCCAGGTCTGGCCGCGATCCTGTTCGTTATAGACCACTTCCTTCATCTTGATCAAATCGATGATTCCCGAGAAGGCTTCTTCCTTGCCAATCGGAATGACGATCGGCACGCCATTGGCGCCCAGGATGTTCTGGATTTTTTCAACCACCCCGTAGAAATCAGCCCCCGTCCGGTCCATCTTGTTGACGAAGGCGATTTTCGGCACGCTGTATTTTTCGCTCTGACGCCAGACCTGTTCGGACTGGGGTTGGACCCCGCCCACGGCACAGAAGAGGGCGACGGCGCCGTCCAGCACGCGCAGACTGCGTTCCACTTCGGCCGTGAAGTCCACGTGCCCTGGGGTATCGATCAGTGAAATGCGATGTTCACGCCAGTGGGTGGTGGTGGCGGCGGAAGTAATCGTAATGCCGCGTTCCTGCTCCTGATCCATCCAGTCCATGGTGGCGGCGCCATCATGAACTTCCCCGATCTTGTGGGTTTTCCCCGAGTAGAAAAGAATGCGCTCACTGCACGTGGTTTTACCAGCGTCAATGTGGGCCATAATTCCAATGTTTCGAATCTGCGATAAACCAATCTTGTCGTCAGCCATAATGAGTTCCTCAAAGAATACACTACCCGTGAACTTTTCCCGGGTAAAATCGCGCGCACTATAGAGGCGATAGACGTTGATAATCAAGGAAAAACTCGCTAGATATGCCCTATGACTACAGAGCCCAAGGAGGGGTATTATAAGTTTTCGCCCAGATTCGTGGATTCGGCGGTTTTTACGCCTTCCGTTCTGGCGGAACTCAATCGCTGGCGGGAACGGCTTTTTTCGCTCCAATTGATCGGGATGTATCAGGCGGGTGATCTCAAAGGGGTCGGATATGGCAACCTCAGTGTGCGGACTCCCGGCGGGTTTGTAATTACGGCCACCCGAACGGGTGGGTTGGAACATCTTGGACCGCAACATTATACGGAGATCGTGCGCGTTGATATTGATCGCAATGCCGTTGAATTCCGCGCGGAATCACCACTCACCACGCCGTCGGCCGAATGCATGACCCACGCGGCGTTTTATCAGGCGGATCCGGCGGTCGGGGCGGTGATACATGTCCATCATCTCGACTTCTGGAAACACCTTCTGCATACCGTGCCGACGACCGCGGTGGAGGTCGCTTATGGAACCCCTGGAATGGCGCGTGAAATCCTCCGCCTCTATCGTGAAACCGATCTGCCCCACCGGAAACTGGCCGCCATGGCCGGCCATGAGGAGGGGATCATTGCGTTTGGCAGTGATCTGGACGAGGCCGGGACGGTTTTATTGGCGGCATGGGGCGGTTCAGCAGGCAGTGGGCAGTAAGCAGTGGGGCAGTGGGAACAGCCTTCTGCCCACTGCTTACTGCTCACTGTCTACTGGCTTTTTCCCGCCCTGGCGCAGGAAAAGCAGGCCCCCCGGCAATCCCCATATCAGCATGAAAATGTAGGGGATAAAGGTGAGCAGGAGCGCTTTATCGTTGGCAACGCCCAATGCCGACCAAAGCTGAATGGAGGCAAACTCCCGGATCCCTGTGCCGCCTGGAGTCAGGGGAATGGCGCTGATCAAGCCGACCAGGGGTGAAAAGGCGAGGTAATCAATAAAGGTGACATGGATGCCTAATGCATGGCCCACGTACCAGGCCACCACCACAAAGTAGAGTTGAATCAGCGCTGAGGTGAGGGCCAGACGCAGTAACAGGCGCGGGTTGGCCCGGCATACATAAAAGGCGTTATATACCCGTTCAACGGTCTCTAACACCTTGCCGACCAGTTTGATATGACTCCAACGCCTGATCCACGGGAAGGCCTCGAATAAATGAACTGTGAACGCGATGACACCCCCGCTAATCAGGATGGCGCAGGCCGTCAATGCCGGCCAGGCATAGACCCGGGAGGCCGGGTGGGTCATAAAGAAATCCCAACGGGTCAGAATCATCACGCTGACGAGAAGGGCCAAAACAAATAAGCCGATGACCCGGTCAATAAAGATGGTCGAAACCGCTTCCGTCTTTTTATGGTTGGTCTCGCGGGCCGTATAATAAGCCTTTACCAGATCACCGCCCGTGGGGCCGATCATGAACGAGTTGAAGAAAAGCCCGATAAAAAAGATGGAGTTTACCCGGTGCCAGCCCAGTTTCATCTCCTGCTCGTCAAGAATCATTTTCCAGCGGGCCATACAGAGAAAAATGGGCGGGGCGCAAAGTAAAAACCCTCCCAGCAGCCAGGGCCATTCTCCGGCCGAGGAGTGCAGGGTCACCTGCAGTTGCCTCATATCCATCTTTTTGAAAATAAGGGCCAGGACGGCGATGGCGATGCCGACTTTCAGGAGGGTGGAGAGCGTTTGGGTGGCTTTGCTCATACCTGGTTCAGGATATCTCCCAGCGTCTGGTCGAGCGGGATGACGGGCGCCCAGCCGGTATCGTGGCGGATTCGCCGGGTATCGAGTACAGGATTTTCGTCAGCAGGGCGATAGAAGGCGGGGTCCCGGCTGATGACCGGACTCACTCCCGCGAGTTCACAGAGGCGGGTAAGCACATCGCCGACCCTGACTTCATGGCCGGAGGCGATATTGTAGGCCTTGCCGGCGCTTCCCTTTTCAATCAGAAGACGGTAGGCGCGGACAATGTCACGCACATCGGTGAAGTCGCGGCGATTTTCCAGATTGCCGACCCTCATGGAGGCGGGGGCCCCGTCGCGGATGGCGGCGACCTGTTTGGCAAACGACGCAATTGAAAATTGAGGAGATTGCCCCGGGCCGATGTGGTTGTGGGGGCGGGCCACGATGATGTGCATGCCGTATTGTTTGGCATAGAGGCGGCAGATCTGATCGGCCGCGGCTTTTGAAATGGCATAGAACGTGTCCGGACCGAGTAACTCGTCTTCCTGAATCGGGGCAGAGCGGGCGCGCATACCATAGACGTGTGAGGTGGAGATAAAAAGGATCCGGGCCGAGGGGACCGTTTTCCGGAATGCCTCGAGTACATGGGTGGTGCCTACCAGATTGACATCCAGAATTTTGGCCGGGGAAACGGTGCCGGAGGGAACAAAGGCCCAACCCGCCAGATGAATGCAGGCCTCGGGCTTGGTCTCGGCCACAATCTGGTCCAGTCCGTCGGAATCCGTGATGTTGCCTGAAATGTACGTGTTGGGGGTGAGCCAGGCCGGCGTGCTCCCGATGTCCAACCCGGTCACCTGATGGCCATGGGTGGTTAACTCGTTGATCAAATGCCTGCCGACAAATCCGCAGGCTCCTGTTACTAATATATTCATACCGTTACTCACTCTTTAACGTCTTACATCTCGCCTCTCACGTCTGAGCCCATGCCGCCCGGATGAGGCTTAATCCCGTCACGATGTCTTCAGCGGCGACATTCGGGGAGGGTTCCAGCACGCGGATAATATCATCCCGGGCAACGTCTTTGAATAATTCGAATTTGGTTGCCCCCGCCGGTGGCATCAGGTGGTCGGTGGCGGGGGGGCGGACATCATGGATATGCATTCCGGCCAGCCAGGGTCGCAAGCGCTTCGCCCAGCGGGCGTGGCTGATCAGCCCGAGGTTTTCCCTGATCTGACCATGCCCCATATCGAGCCAGCACCGGAGGTGGGGGGAATTGAAGTGAGTGAGCAATTGCTCCATTTCAACCTCGGTGGGGATCGCCTCCCAGGTGGGCAGAATCTCAAAGGCCAAAGTGCAGTGGGTTTCTTCAAGCAGCGGGAGCAGGCGTTCGATGCCGGCGTAGAGATGGGGAAGTTGTGACGTCACCGCCTTCTCCCGGGCCAGGATAAGCTGCATCCGGGTTTTCTCGTAACTCTCGTCGTATTGACGGCCGGCGGTCGTCAGTTCCACCAACTGAGGGGAGATCATTTTCATCTCCACATTACCGGCATGGGCCACCACCACCCGGGCTCCGAGTTCGGCGGCAAAGCGGATGGTGTTTTCAAGATAATGCAGGGCATTGGCCCGGATCGCGGGATCAGAAGCTGAGAGGGTAAAGGGTTCCGGTGAGGGGTAGGGGACCGGGGGGAGCGGGCAGTAGGCGTGGAGACTGTCGACCTTGACCCGGCCGGCGGTCACCATCTGGCGCACGCCGGGGACAAGATTGGGGGTGAGATCAAAGCCCAGTTCAACATGATCGAACCCGAGGTTGAGAATTTCCTCAAGCATCGTCTCGCCGGTTTCATGCCGGCGGGCATTCCAACGAGTTGTCAGGCTGAAGATCATGGGGTTAAACAAAGAAAGCTCCCTGAATTGGAAATCCAGGGAGCTTTCGGAGATTCAGCAGTTGAATCAAACGATATTGTACGCCGCGCGAGCGCGGGCACGGGCTGCCTTGCGGCGTTTCTGCTCGCTGGGCTTCTCGAAGTATCGATGGGCACGGATTTCTTTCATGATGCCTTCCTTGTCCATGATCTTCTTCAGGCGCCGCAGAGCTTTGTCAACGGTTTCGCCGCGTCTAATTTTGACTTGAGCCACGTGTAATGTCACCTTCCCTTCGTGATCCGGATCCTGATTTAGCTGATCCTTGAATCAAACAGGCGCATGGTATACGGGAGTTTGGTTCAAAATTCAAGGAATTCTTTGTTCTAAAAATCTTCTTTGCGATCTTGGCGTGCTTCTGTTCAAATTGTCGGATCTTTGTGTAAAGGTGGGTCTATGAATTCTGTTGGCAATTGGATACAAAAAGCGGGGGGATCCCGGTGGGGGCGGACTTTGGCTTGGGGGCTTCTGGTGCTGAGCCTGGTTAATGGGGTGATATTGGTGCTGATGGCCTTTCATGGAGGGCCTTTGACTCATGTGATCCATGCGACTCACCATAAACCCAGGATCATCCTGGTCTTGGTGGGTTGGTTTGGCTGGTTCTTGCTGCGCTATGGTGTGAATTACGGGCGACGACAGTGGTTGGTTTTTACCGGGCGGCTGTGTTTGTGCGCCGTGAGCACCGGGCTGGCGTTTCTGGTGGCGGAAGTCGGATTGAGAGTCATTCTCAAGCGAACTCAGGAAAGTCAGTCCTTGGACCGGTTGGATGCGATTTCTGCCCAGTTAAAGGAGGAGACCATTAGTAGTTCCCATCCCCTGGCGGCGCTCGTGCGTCGAAGTGCGAACTCGAAACTGATCTATGAATTAAGGCCGCAACTGGAGCGGGAGTTCGGACATCAATGGGTCAAGGTCAATCGTGCGGGGATGCGTGATATCCGTGAATATCAGGAAGCGAAGGGGACGAACGGCTTTCGTATTGTCGGGTTGGGTGACTCCGGTATGTTCGGGTGGGATGTGGCGGAGAATGAGCCCTATATGGCGGTTCTGGGGCGTAATCTGAATGCGAGAAGTGATGGGCATGTCTATGAAACCTTGAACTTCGGGGTGCCGGGCTACAATACCCAGCTTGAACTGGAAATGTTGAAATGTCGCGCCCTGGCATATGCGCCGGATATTGTGGTCATCGGGTGGTGCGATAATGATTTCAATTACCCCTTTTTCGTCCCGCAAAAATGTCAGTGGGACCGGAAAGACGTCTCTTTTCTCTACTACCTCATTTTCAACCGGAAAAAGTTTGCGGATATTGCCCTGACACCCCTGAGCGACATGCGGCAATTCAAGGAAGGGGAGATCCCTGAACATTTCAGGGATGGAATTGATGTGAGCGGGGTTAGGCAATGTTTTACTGAGTTTGTGGAGCTGAGCCGCACACACCATTTCAGGTTACTTGTTTTTGGTCCCATGCAACCCGAAGCGGTGGCCATCTGCAAAGAGGTGGGGGCCCCGTATTATAATACCATCGAGAAGATTCCTGAGACCCGGTATCCCCCGGACTATCTTGTCCATTTTATGCACCCGGCTCCGGCGGGACATCGGGTGTTAGCCGAATGCATGGAACAAGAACTGCGTTCGCGTGGCTGGCTGCCGAAATAACCGATTCAGTATTCAGATGGAAACACCCTGCATCCTCAAGGCTTTTGACTGCGCGGTGGATGTGATCCGGGCGGATGCCAAACGCAGGAATGACCACTTAACAGGAGGTTGAGATGAAGGCGGAGCATAACGTGGAAGAAAAATGGTCCTCACGTATTCTCAAGGGAATGGGCATCCTCGTGCTGTGGGGGGGGGTGTACTGGAATCTGGAATCTGTTTCGGCCTGGTTGACCTATGGAGTGTTGGGCCTGCCGCAGGGGCATCCCTTCAGTACCGCCTTTCAGTTCTTTGTGTTTGAAACGCCCAAAGTGTTGATGCTGCTGACCCTGATTGTGTTTGTGGTGGGGATTATCCGCTCGTTTTTCACTCCGGAACGGACGCGCCGGATTCTGGCAGGCAAGCGTGAATCGGTGGGGAATGTCCTGGCGGCTTTGCTGGGAATTGTGACCCCGTTTTGTTCCTGCTCCGCCGTGCCGCTCTTTATCGGCTTTGTGACGGCCGGGATTCCACTGGGGGTGACCCTGTCATTTCTGATCTCAGCCCCCATGGTGAATGAAATCGCGCTGGTGCTGCTGTTCGGACTGTTCGGGTGGAAGGTGGCGGCCATCTATCTGGGGATGGGCTTGACCATCGCCATCGTCGCCGGCTGGGTCATCGGGCGATTGAAAATGGAGTCGCATGTTGAGGATTGGGTTTACGCAACCGGTCCAACGACAGGTCTGGAAGATGAAAAACTTGATATCGCCGCCCGGATCCGGATCGGCCGTGAGGCCGTGAGGGATATTGTCGGTAAGGTGTGGCTCTATGTGGTGATCGGCATTGCCGTGGGTGCGGGTATTCATGGGTATGTGCCGGCCAATGCCCTGGCGTCATTTATGGGTAAAGGGGCCTGGTGGAGCGTTCCGCTTTCGGTGGTCATTGGGGTGCCGATGTATTCCAACGCGGCGGGCATCATTCCCATTGTACAGGCCTTGCTCGGGAAAGGGGCGGCGCTGGGTACGGTCCTGGCGTTCATGATGGCGGTGATTGCGCTGTCCCTGCCAGAGGCGATCATCCTCCGAAAAGTGCTCAAACCCCGTTTGCTCGCCGTGTTTTTCGGCGTGGTCGCGATTGGGATTATGCTCGTCGGATATTTGTTTAATGCCATCATGTAACAGATAAGGAGACAGACAATGACGACGAACGAAAAGAAGGATGAGGGTTCGGCCTGTGGCTGTCGCGGCGGAAGTTGTTGTCGCGGATCGGGTAAATGGATCTGGATCATTTTGGCTTTTGCTGTGGCTGGAGTGCTGGTTGCCAAAAACTCCGGAAAGAAGCAGTCCTTGCAGGTCGTCCCCGCTATGAGTCAGGAGAAGGTGCTACCCCTCCTGGTTGATTTGGGTGCCGGGAAATGTATTCCCTGCAAGATGATGGCGCCGATCCTGGAAGATCTCAAGAAGACCCTCGTGGGAAAGCTGGAGGTTCAGTTTATTGACGTCTGGCAGAACCCGGAGGCGGGGAAGAAGTACGGGATCAATGTGATCCCGACCCAAATCTTCTATGACGCGCAGGGCAAGGAACTCTTCCGGCACGAGGGGTTCTTCGGGAAGGAAGATATTTTGGCGAAGTGGAAGGAGTTTGGCGTTAGTTTGAATCTGTAAAAAGGTGGAATAAGCACCTCACCCTAGCCCTCTCCCTCGAGGGGAGAGGGAAAAGCGCAATTGTCTTCACCCTCTCCCCTCGAGGGAGAGGGTTGGGGTGAGGGGGGTAATTTTCGCGCCCCTGCCTAAGAGGGAGGAGATAGAAGATGCTTGAAGAATTATTTACTGCCTTGTCACATGCCGTTGAAGGCTCGGCGGCATTGGCGTTAACCGCCGCTTTTGTCTGGGGCGTGCTCAGTATTTTGCTCAGTCCCTGCCATCTGGCGAGCATCCCTTTGATTGTCGGGTTTATTGACCAGCAGGGGCGGATGACGACCCGTCGGGCGTTCACCCTTTCCTTGCTGTTCGCGGTTGGGATTCTGATCACCATCGGCGTGATCGGGGGCATTACGGCAGCGGCCGGCCGGATGATGGGGGATGTGGGGCGCTGGGGAAACTACGCCGTCGCCGCCATCTTTTTTGTCGTCGGCCTTTACCTGTTGGATGCCATCCGACTTCCCCTGCCGGGGGCGGCTCAGCCAGGGATGAAGCGCAAGGGCATGCTGGCGGCGCTCATTTTAGGTCTGGTATTCGGAATCGCGCTCGGTCCCTGTACGTTTGCGTATATGGCGCCGATGCTAGCCGTGTCGTTCAAGTTGGCTTCGACGAATCTGACGTATGGCCTCCTCTTACTCGTGTTCTACGGTGTGGGCCACTGTGCCGTGATCGTGCTGGCCGGTACGTTTACCGGGGTGGTTCAGCATTACCTGGATTGGAATGAGAAGTCGAAGGGTGCGGTGATTTTGAAAAAGGTATGTGGGGCTCTGGTTCTTGCAGGGGGTCTGTATCTGATTTATACGGCTCCGTGACCCAATCGATTCCGCGTGGTGAGAAATTGCCTCTCAATAGTTCAGCGATGAGAGTTGATGAGAGTTGATTGACAGGGCTTATGCATGGTGTGTATCATCATATGCTATGTTGAGAATCAGAACATGGATGGCAGCGGTTTTGCTTATCGTTGTCTTTTGCGCCGCCATGGCGGAATTTTCCGTATGTGGTGATTCTCACGGGGATGTCTGCGAAACCGAGTGCTCGTGTAATTGTCACACCGGTCCGACCATGCCTTTCGACAGTCCTGCCAATGTGCCGATTTCGACGATGCTTCAGTTTACTGTAATGTTCCACCCGCAATGGTTGGAAATCCTCTTGGTGAATGACGTCTTTCGTCCACCTATCTCCGCTTAAGGGCGCTTCGCCCTTTTTCGCCATTGATGTTGCTTGCCTGTAAAGGCGGGAACCAAGGGCGGATTCTATCTTGTCACCCCCTCAATCGAGGCTGACGTCACGGTATTGATCAACGTATTAGGAGAACTTATGAATCGGAAAAGGCATGGTTATCACGTCGTGTTGCGTAAACTGCTCGTATTGGCCCTGATGGGGCTGGGGCTAACCGGATATGGGCAGAATGACGCGAGCCCGGGTGTCCCGGAATCACAAACGATCCGCACCCAGTTGCCACACGAACCGGACGGAGTGATTTCACTTCAAAGCACCTTGGAGCGGGCCTTGATGCAGAGCCCTGAATTGATGGGATCGGCGTATGGCGTCCGGGCGGCAGAAGGGGCCACGCAGCAAGCGGGGGCCTGGGCGAATCCCACGTTTGAGCTCACCGCCGAGGAGTTTGGGGGATCGGGGGCACGCAAAGGATACGAGGCCGCGCAAACTACGGCCCTTCTGAGCCAGACCCTTGAATGGGGCGGAAAGCGGGGCAGCCGTCGGCATGTGGCTCAGGCGGAAGCGCGGTTGGTGGGATGGGATTACGAAGCAAAACGTCTGGATGTTCTCATCTCGACCAAGAAAGCCTATGTAGATGTCCTGTTGGCCCAGGGCCAACTATCGCTGGCGCAATCACTTCTGGTTCTGGCCGAAGATGTACGCTTGGCCGCAGCGAAACGGGTGCAGTCGGGGAAAGTCCCGCCACTTGAGGAAACCAAAGCAGGGGTCGAAGTGGCCTCCGCTCTCATTGCACGGGATCGGGCTCTAAGGGAGCTGGATACCGCACGCAGACGCCTCGCGTCCACATGGGGCGCGAACCTGCCCCTGTTCAGGGAGGCCGGAGGCGATTTAGATGCGGTCAAAGAGGTGCCCTCGGTTGAGGCTCTCGCTGCCACACTCGAACGTACACCGGAAGTGGCCCGCTGGAAGGATGAAGTGGCTTTAAGTCGGAAATCGTTGGCGGTGGCAAAGTCTGAACGTATTTCAGATATCAGCCTCAATGCCGGTATCAGCCGCTTCGAGGAGGATGGATCCCATGCCTTCACCGCCGGGCTGTCGCTGCCACTCCCGTTGTTCAATCGAAACGCCGGTGGCATTCTGGCGGCGTCACATCAGGCCACCCGCGTTGACTATGAACAACGCGCTGCCCGCTTGCGTGTGGAGACGGATCTGGTTGAAGCCCATAACCGACTCGCCATGGCGCGAGCCGAGGCGGTGACGACCAAGGAAGAATTACTTCCCGGTGCCCAACAAGCCTTCGATACGGCGAAAACAGGATATCAGGAGGGGAAATTAGGGTATTTGGAGATGTTGGACACCCAGCGGACTCTGGGTGAAGCAAAATCCCGCTATCTGGATGTGCTGGCAGCCTATCACAAGGCGGCGGCGGATCTGGAAAGATTGACCGGAACCCCACTCAATACCATTCAATAAAACACTACTTAAGGAAAACGAATAACATGAATAAAGAAAATTGGAAGATCATAAGCGGGCTCGGTGCCCTGTTGACAGTTTTAGTGATAACAAGCGGATGCGGAAAAGAAAAAGACAGCGAACAGGCGTCGAAGGAACCAGCGGCGGTGAGTGAGAAAGAGCCTAGTGAGGCACCCCCTGCATCCTTGGCGGACCGGGTAGCGATAAAATGTGAACACGGTGTGCCGATCTATCAGTGTGATGAATGCCGGTATGAAGCCGGTGTCGTGAAACTGGCGTCCAGTCTCTTAAAGCGGGCAGACGGAGGGGGCTTAGTCGGCACGCAGAGAGTGGCAAGAACCCGGGTTTCAGCGGTGTTGAAAACAATCGGAGAAGTGGGGCTGAATGAGAATACAGCGGCGCATATAAGCCCCCGCATTCCCGGTATTATCGAGTCAGTGTCGGCGGATATCGGTGCGTGCGTCAAGGCGGGTGATACCTTGCTCACTCTGGCAAGCGTGGAACTGGGGAAAGCCCTGGCGGAATATGAGCGCAATCGAACGTTGAGCGAACTCTCTGGAAAGATTTTTACGCGAGAAACAAAACTCAGGGCGCAAAATGTGGGCTCAGAGCAGGATATGATTGCCGCGCAAATGACATATGAACAGCATAGGACGGATTTGCAAGCCTCTGAGCAGACCCTTCATGTGTTGGGCATAACAGAAGAAGATCTGGTTAAAATGCGGGAGCCTTCGCATGAGGTGGGCGCAGGTCGCCTTTCGGTTCGCGCACCGGCCGCAGGGACGATCATCGAGAAGCACGCCGTTACCGGCGAGATGGTCGAGCCTGGAAAAGACCTGATGTTGCTCTCCGATCTGACGACGGTATGGGTTTGGGCTAACGTGCAATCGCGAGATCTGGCTCCACTACTGGCGGCTAAGAAACAGGGAACCGTTGGGGTTGAGATTTTGGTGTCAGCTTTTCCAGACCGGCTTTTCAAAGGGGTTCTTGATTACGTGGGTGCGACGATGAACGAGGAAACCCGTACGGTGAAAGTACGCGCCACGGTGGAGAACGCCGGGATGGAACTGCGTCCGGGGATGTTCTGCGAAGCCGCGATCTCCCTTGGGAATGGTCAACAGGAAGAGATTTTGGCCGTGCCGCGAACCTCGGTGTTATCGGACGAGGGTAAGTCCTTTGTGTTTAAGCATTGGAAGGATGATTTTTTCGTCCGGCAGGACGTTCGGCAAGGGCGTGAATTTTTCGGCATGGTGGAAATCAGCAAAGGGTTGCAGGCCGGTGACACCATCGCTACTGACGGGGCCTTCCTGCTCAAGTCGGACGTGTTGCGGGAAAAGATGGGCGCGGGTTGCGCGGATTGATGAAAGGATAATACCATGTTTGACAAACTCATTCGATTTGTTTTGCACCAGCGCTTACTGGTCATTTTAGGAACTCTCATGGTGGCTGGTGGCGGGCTGTTTGCCTGGAAGACGCTGCCAGTCGATGCGTTCCCCGACGTGACCAATGTTCAGGTAATGATCCTTACGGATGCGCCAGGTTTAGCGCCACTCGATGTGGAGCAGCAAGTCACTGCGCCAATCGAAATGGCGATGCAAGGTCTGCCGGGAGTTACGCAGGTGAGGTCCCTGTCGAAGGCGGCGCTTTCGCAGGTCATTATCGTGCTGGACGACAAAGTGGATCTCTACTTTGCACGGCAACTGGTGTTCCAGAGATTGCAGTCAGCCAAGGAGTTGCTACCGTCCTGGGCCGAGCCTGAAATGGGTCCGATCAGCACCGGTCTTGGGGAAATCTACCAGTACACCCTGGAGAGCGAAACGCATACTCCGATGGAGTTGCGCACCATTCAGGACTGGTATATCGCCCCGCAACTCAGGGTGATTCCCGGCGTGACTGAAGTCAATAGTTTCGGTGGGTTTGTGAAACAATATCACGTGCTCGTGGATCAGAACCGGCTTCTCAAGTATGGCGTCACTTTGGCAGATGTATTGCAGGCCGTTGAACGTAACAACGCCAACGCAGGAGGAAACTTCCTGGTAAGGGGCTGGGAGCAAGCATACGTGAGGAGCCTGGGGCTGATCCAGGGAATTGAGGATATCGAGAACATTGTGCTGGAAGCCAGGGATGGGGCACCGGTTTTCCTCCGTGATGTGGCTAGCGTAAAAGTGGGGCCGGAAACCCGCCAGGGCGCGGTGACCCGCGACGGTAAAGGGGAGGCCGTGGCAGGTATGACGATCATGCTTAAGGATCAGAATTCCAAGATCGTTGTGGAGGCGGTTAAAAAGGCGATTCCGAAGATCCAAGCAGGTTTGCCGAAGGGGGTTACCATCAACCCCTTCTACGACCGGACCGCCTTGATTCAGGCCTGCATTCATACGGTGGGAAAGGCTTTGATGGAAGGTAGCATCTTCGTCATCGTGATTCTGTTCCTCTTCCTGGGAAATTTCCGGGCCTCTGTGATTGTGGCGTTATCCTTGCCGTTCACGGCGTTTATTGCGTTTATCTTGATGGGTTGGCAGGGGATCACGGCCAACCTGATGAGTTTAGGCGGCTTGGCCATCGCGCTGGGAATGATTGTCGATGCGTCGATTGTTGTCTGCGAGAACATCGCACGACATCTCTCTGAGAAAGTGGGCAGTGGCTTGTCGCGACTCGAGATTGCCTATGAAGCGGTACGTGAAGTGGCGAAGCCCGTTGTTTTCGCCATTCTGATCATCGTCATTGTTTTCCTGCCCCTGTTCTCTCTTGAACAAATGGAAGGCAAGATGTTCCGTCCACTCGCTTATACCATGGTCTTTGCCATGGCGGGATCTTTGCTGGTTTCGCTGACGATTGTGCCCGTGTTGTCCTCTATCTTTTTACGCGGCCGGAAGGAGGAGCGGGATAACTTCGCCATGCGAATGGTCAAACGGGGCTATTTACCTGCCTTGCACTTCTCCCTGCGCCGTCCGAAAACCGTGGTGATGTGTGCGGTGGGGCTTCTGATGATGGCGTTATGTTTGGTTCCCCGGGTCGGCACCGAATTCCTTCCCCAGCTGGATGAAGGGGCCATCGCGATTAACGTCGTGAGGCTTCCCTCCGCGTCTTTGGAGGGTTCCGTTGCCGTCGGGACGGAGATCGAACGCAGACTCCTGGCACGCTTCCCCGAGGTTCAATCGGTTGTCACCAAAACGGGGCGGGCCGAGATTTCGGAAGATCCCATGGGGCCGGAGCAAAATGATGTGTTTATCATGTTGTATCCGAAGAATGACTGGAAAAGTCGACTCTCCAAGACGGAACTCGTGGTGGCAATGCAGAAGGAGCTTGCCGTTATTCCGGGAATCCGCATGTCGTTTTCCCAGCCTATTGCATTACGCGTAAATGAGCTGATTTCAGGAATTAAGAGCGATCTTGCGATCAAGTTTTTTGGTCCTGACCTTGAGGTCTTGCGTCAGAACGCAAATCGAGCGGCTGCGCTCATGCAGGGGATTCGGGGTGCTGAGGACGTGAAAGTCGAGCAAGTGTCGGGATTCCCGCAGGTAGAAATCGTGATCGACCGGAAGGCCATTGCCCGATACAAGATCAACATTGCAGACATCAACGAGATCGTGGAGACGGCTGTGGGGGGCAAAGTCGCGACGACGGTCGTTGCGCAGCAAAAACGATTTGCGGTTCTCGTGCGCTTCCCTGTCGAATTAAGGAGGGACATTCCAGAGTTGGAGCGGCTTTTGGTGCCATCCCCTGAAGGTGCCCGTATCCCATTGGGTGAACTGGCGAGGATCAGGGAAGTCGAGGCTCCGGCACAAGTCAGTCGCGAGAACGGAATGCGGCGCGTGGTGGTCGAGTGCAATATCCGGGGCCGTGACATGGGTAGTTTTGTGGGAGAAGTTCGCAAAGCGATTAGCCCGGTTGTCGATGAGTTGCCAGAGGGGTATTTTGCGGATTACGGAGGGCAGTTTGAGAACCAGCAGCGCGCGATGAGGCGGCTTATGCTGGTGGTGCCCCTTTCCATCGGATTGATCTTTCTGATGCTGTTCATGGCATTTCAATCTGTTCGTAATGCGTTGCTCGTGTTGAGTAATCTGCCGTTTGCCTTTGTAGGAGGGATTCTGCTGATCCTGGCCCTCGGCATCAACCTGAGCGTTTCGGCGTCGGTAGGGTTTATCGCCCTGTTCGGTGTCGCCGTCCAAAATGGGGTTCTATTGGTGTCCTTCTTCACCCAATTAAGAATGCAAGGTCTCTCGCCTCGGGATGCGGTTATTCGCGGTTGCGAACTGCGGTTGCGGCCTCTGCTCATGACGTCGATGGCCGCTTTTCTCGGTTTATGGCCGATGCTGTATGCCACGGGAAGTGGTGCTGAAATCCAGCGGCCGATTGCGGCCGTGGTAATGGGCGGCTTGGTTACAGCGTTATTGCTCACGTTGATCGTGTTGCCGGCGCTCTACTACCTGTTGGAAACGAGAAAAGACAAAAGGATGACTATCAACGAATTGGAGAAATCATGAAATCAATTGTCGCCTATATTCAACCGTTCATGCTGGAGAAAGTCGCCGCTGCGCTGCGCGCAAAAAAGGTTCATGGGGTGACCGTGATGGCGTGCCAGGGGTTTGGACGGAGTAGAGAAAGGAATACTTCGCATTACGAAGACGAGGCGGTGGAGTTAGGCTACGCCCCAAAGGTCAAGATCGAGATTGTCTGTCCTGATGAGTCGGCTTTGGCAATGGTCCAGATGATCAGGGAAAGTGCGCATACCGGGCGGCATGGCGACGGCAAAATCTTCGTCACTGAAGTGACCTGTGCGGTGGATATTCGGACAGGTGAGGAGGGCGAGGCCGTTTTGTAGTGGATCATCCGGTTTGGATCCTGATCGTCAGCGCTCTCGGCGATGTGGTACATTGCTTCTGCTTGGAGGGAGCCAATGAACCAGAAGAAATATAGAATCAGGGGAATGGATTGCGCGGAAGAAGTCAATGCGCTCAAGGAGACAGTTGGCAAACTTCAGGGAATCGAAACCCTTGATTTCAATCTCATTGAAGGCATCATGACTGTCCAGGGGGCTGAGGGGCAAGTGGATGACGAATCCATTCACATAGCGGTGCGGCAGGCCGGCCTGGAAGCGCAGGCGGTTGACGAAAAGGATCGGCCCGGGGCCGGGGCCGCTGAAGAAGGCTGGTGGTGGAAACATGGCCGGTCAGTCATGTGCTGGGCTTCAGGTGCTTTAGTGGTGGCCGGTTTTCTGGCCCATCTGTTGCTTCACGGGAATCTCCTGCATGTGTTGACTGGCGGAGAGGGCATGGAGCATCACGAGTATCCGCTATCCGTCATCCTGCTATATTCCGCCGCCGTGTTAATGGGCGGGTGGTTTTTTGTCCCGAAGTCCTGGCATGCCCTGCGCCGTTTCCGGGCGGACATGAACCTGCTGATGACGATTGCGGTAATCGGGGCAATGGTAATTGGTCAATGGTTCGAGGCCGCCACCGTTTCGTTCCTTTTCTCTTTTTCCCTGTTGTTGGAATCTTGGAGTGTGGGCCATGCGCGCCGGGCGATCCGTAGTCTCGTGAATCTGACGCCCCAGATGGCGCGCTACCTCTGTCCCCATGACGGAGACATCATGGAAAAACCCGTTGAAGATGTTCCACTCGGGGCCACGGTGGTGGTCCGCCCCGGTGAGCGGATCCCGCTGGACGGGATCCTCACCAAAGGCCGGACGGCGGTCAACCAGGCGCCCATTACCGGGGAATCCATGCCGGTGGCCAAAGAGGAAGGGGATGAGGTTTTCGCCGGGTCCATCAATGAAGAGGGGGCGATTGAGTTCAGAGCCACCAAGCCCGCGGCGGATACTACCCTGGCGCGAATCATTCGTATGGTGGAGCAGGCTCAAGCCCGCCGTGCCCCCGTGGAGCAATGGGTGGAGACGTTTGCGCGGTATTATACCCCCGCCATGATCGCCGTGGCGTTCCTGGTCGCCATGGTGCCGCCGCTGTTTGGCGGAGAGTGGGGACGCTGGTTCTACGAAGCGTTGGTAATGCTGGTGATTGCCTGCCCGTGCGCCCTGGTGATTTCGACGCCGGTGAGTATTGTGGCGGCTCTTACGGCAGCCGCTAAGGCAGGTGTTTTAATCAAGGGAGGAGCCTTTCTTGAGGCCGTAGGACGCGTGAAGGTTTTCGCTCTGGATAAGACTGGGACCCTGACCAAAGGACGCCCCGAGGTGCAGATGATCGTCCCCTGGAGCGGCCACACGCAGAATGAGCTGCTTGCCCGTGTGGCGGCGCTGGAAATTCACAGCGACCATCCCCTGGCCCAGGCGGTCCTGAGAAAGGCCCGGATAGAACATGTGGAGCCCTTGCTGGCTCAGGATTATCGAGTGCTGAAAGGGCGGGGCGCCGAGGCAATGATCGAAGGCCATCTGTTCTGGGTGGGAAGCCACCGGCTATTGCATGAAAAAGGGGTGGAGGAGTCCGAGATGCACGACCAGGCGCAACGCATGGAAGATGCCGGACATTCCGTTATTGTGGTGGGCAGTGATCAGCATGTCTGCGGCCTGATCAGCGTCGCGGATTCCGTCCGGCCGGAAGCGACGGAAGTGATCCGCCAGTTGAAGGCCGCGGGAGTGCAACACGTGGTCATGCTGACTGGGGACAACCAGGGAACGGCAGATGCCGTGAGTCGCGTGGCAGGTGTGGACGAAGTCCGGGCGGAGCTTCTGCCAGAAGACAAGATGCTGGCGATTCAGCAACTTGAGCAGAGCCACGGGACGGTGGCCATGGTGGGCGATGGCATCAACGATGCCCCGGCGCTGGCGGCCGCGACCGTCGGAATCGCCATGGGGGCGGCGGGATCTGATGCCGCCATTGAGACCGCGGATATTGCCCTGATGTCCGATGACCTGACGCGCCTGCCCTGGCTGGTGCAACACGCGCGCCGTTCCCTTTGCATCATTCGGCAGAACATCGTATTCGCCTTGGGCCTCAAGGCCGTATTCATGATTTTGGCCCTGCTGCAAGTGGCGACCCTCTGGATGGCCATCGCCGCCGACATGGGCGCCTCATTGCTGGTGATCTTCAACGCCCTGCGGCTGTTGCGTGACCGTTCACCGACCATCCGCCCTTGATGCAGGTTGCGCAACCTGTTTAGCATTGGTCTATTTGTCTATAAAAGGGCATGGCTTACGGCCATTCCGACCGATCTAGCCGCAAAAAATCCCGATTAACAAAATAATTGAAGTGATGGTCGCGTGATGCTATATTTCGCCATGTAACGAATTATGAAATGGGTGAGGTGGTTAGGAGTGAGTTCTATGCGGGATAGACTGGATGTGTTGAAGGCGTTGGCGGATGAGACCCGGTTGCGGGCGTTGTGTGCGCTCAGGGGCGGGGAGTTGTGTGTCTGTCAGTTGATTGCGCTACTGGAGTTGGCTCCCTCTACGGTATCGAAACACTTGTCGATACTCCGTGCCGCGCGGTTGGTGGAGAGCCGGAAGGACGGGCGCTGGATGTACTACCGGTTGTCCAAGGAGTTCCGGGCGCCAGCCACGGGAAAGATGGTGGAGTTGCTGTTTAAGGAGTTGGAAGGTACGGATCGTATTACCGCTGATGGGAAACGGCTGAAAGAAATTTGCGGTGAAAGCATGGAATCGCTGTGCCGGAGAATATTCTGAAAAGATGTATTTCGATGAACTGGTAAAAAATGAAAAATGACTATGAAAAATGACTTGAAACCGAATGATAATAGTGAGTTACCGAAACCGCAGGCCTCTTGCTGCGGTTCCAGTTGTGGCTGCCATAATAAGGGATCCGCAGCAAAAACTCGCTGGATCGTAGGGGTGATCGTGTTGGCTGCTGCTGGAGCGCTGGTTACGCGGGCCATGGTGAAGAACCACTCCGCAGCGGGGGTGCCGGCCTCAACGGGGTTTGCAGCACTGCCTGCAGCCGTTCAATCTTCACCTGATGGCGTGGCTGCGGGGGTGGATACCAATGCCGTAAAGGAGATCGGCTCGATAGCGGAGTTGAATACGCAGGCCAAGGATATGGTAGGGGTTTTTGTGTTTTTGCCGGGAAAAACCAATACCACTGATAAGGCGTCGCTGGCGCCAATCAGGAGTACCGCGCAAAGCATTGAGCGCCATCTGAAAGGCAAAATCGGGGTGTTTACACTGAAGATGGACTCGCCGGACTATGTGCAGGTTGCGAAGCAAGTCGCCGCGCCGGGCGTGCTCGTGATGGTCAAAGGAAAAGGTATGGTACCTGTGTCAGGTGAACTCACTGAGGCGAAACTCACCCAAGCTCTGGTAGCCGCTTCGACTGCCGGGGGATGCGGGCCCAGTTCCGGTGGTTGCGGACCGAGCGGTTGCAACTAGGAGTCTTCATGACCGACTTGCTTAAATGGGTAACAGATGCGCTTCAGAGTGACAGCATGGGGGCGATGGCATTACCGCTGGCCTTTTTACTCGGCTTGGTAAGTGCCGTGGCGAGCGCATGCTGCACCCTGCCGGCAATGGGAATGTTGGTGGCATATTCGGGCACGCAACAAAATGTGAACCGGCGCGCGTCGCTGGTTGCATCAGCCTGGTTCCTGATCGGCACCACACTCGCGTTGATAGTTCTGGGGTTTGTGGCAGGTCTGGTCGGTCAGGCTGCGCAGGCATTTTTTGGGCGGTCCTGGAAACTGTTCGCAGGTGTTGTGGCAGTCGTTTTCGGGTTAGCGACGTTGAAAATGCTTCCCTTCAAACTTCCGATTTTAGCCCGGAAGGAGGGGGTGTCTTCGGCTTTCGGAGGAAAGTGGGGCGCGGCACTCGGGGGCTTGTTCCTGGGCGGCGGGGTGGCCGCCTGTTCGCTCCCCTGCAACCCGGGCATCTTCATTGTCATAGGGGCTAGTATCCTGATGGGAAAGTTCCTGTGGGGCATGGTGCTCATGGCCCTCTTTGCCGTCGGGTTCAGTTTGCCGTTGGCCGCCGTCCTATTGGGTGTGTCGTTTGGGAAGGCCTCGCTCAAGATGCAAAAGGCTGATGCGGTGATTAGAGCGGTTGCAGGAGTTCTGTTGATCGGGGCGGGTTTCTATTTGTTGGCCACTTACTAAATGGAGGTAAGAGATGAACGATACCGTAAAAGACAAAGGGAAGAAAAAGGGCATTTGGGCATTACTGAAGGAGTCGATCGCCAAGAGCAATGACGGCTGCGGTCCTGGTTGTGGGTGCCACGCGGGTGACGAGGAGAAGGCGAAGGGTACCAAGGGTAGGGATGACGGAAAGAAGAAGTAAATGCCTGAGTCTAATAGTGTTCGTTCCGAAAGGCGCCGGGAGATACTGGTGCTCGCCTTTGCCCCTGCGCTGATCCTGGTTTTGATCCTGGCGAGTTGGGGACTCGCCCACTGGCATATTGGCCCCGTCTACCTGAACGCGTTTTTGGCACTAGCAGCGGTGTTGCTAGGTGGAACCCCGCGTTTCATCGCGGGTTTCAGGGATGTCTCGCGCAAACGGATCACGGTCAACGTGTTCGTGACGGTGGCGCTTGCGGCAACGATTGCCATAGGAGAGTTCCGTCCGGCGGCCATCATCATCCTCATCATGTCGGTGGTCGGGGCGTTGGAGAGTTACGCGCTGGATAAAACACGGCGCAGTATCCGGGCCCTTCTGGATCTGGCACCACAGACCGCAACGGTGCGTCGCAACGGCGAGGAAGTCACCGTGCCGGTTGCGGAGCTCCAGGCTGGTGATCAGGTCGTGGTCCGGCCGGGGGAGCGAATTCCCGTGGATGGCACGGTGTTTGCCGGCGCGAGCAGCGTCAACCAGGCCCCCATCACTGGCGAATCCATGCCGGTGGAGAAGCTGGCCGGAAGTTCCGTGTTCAGCGGAACGCTTAACGAATCGGGCCGGCTGGAGATCAGGACAGAGAAAGTCGGTGAAGGCACTACGTTGGCACGGATCGTCCACCTGGTGCAGGAAGCCCAGGGTTCCCGCGCTCCCATTCAAAACCTGGCCGACCGCTTCACGACGTGGTTTCTGCCCACGGTTGTGGGGCTGGCCGTGGTGGCCTTCTTTGTTACCGGCGACGTCAAGGCGGCGGTCTCAGTTCTACTGGTGGCCTGTCCCTGCGCCTTTGCCATTGCGACCCCGACCGCGGTGACGGCAGGCATCTCAAACATGGCCAAGCGGGCGATCCTGATCAAGGGGGGGATGTTTCTGGAGTTGGCCCACACGATCGACCACCTGCTGGTTGACAAGACGGGAACGTTTACCTTCGGTAGACCGAAAGTGATGGAGATCGTCACATTCAACGAGCGAACGCCGGAGGACATCCTCCGCCTTGCGTGTATCGCGGAGAAATACTCCGAACACCCCTTGGGCCGCGCCATCCTGGCGGCTGGGAAGGATGAAAAACTTTCGATTCCTGACCCGGAGCACTTCAGCAGTGCCGCCGGCATGGGCGTGGAGGCGGCATACGGTAGCGCCAAGATCCTCGTAGGCAAGCCATCGTTTATCCAGGACGCTGGTCTAAGCCTCACGCCTCAAATCGAGCAGGCCATCGCGCAACAATCGGAGCAGGGGCGCACTGCGGTGCTGGTCGCGAATAATAACGAGTTGTTGGGATTACTCGCAATTGCCGACGAAATCCGCCCGGAAATACCCGCCGCCCTCCTTGCCCTCAAGGGAATGGGGGTTAAACGGATTACAATGTTGACGGGCGATAATCCGAAGGTGGCCGCCGCCGTCGCCCGTGTGATCGGTGTTGACGACTTCCAGTCTGAACTGCTTCCCGAACAGAAGCTGGCGTTCGTCAAGAAGTGTCAGGCGCAAGGACAGGTAGTCGGGATGATCGGGGACGGCGTCAACGATGCGCCCGCCCTCGCTCAGGCTGATGTGGGCATCGCCATGGGCGCCGCCGGCACGGACGTGGCCATTGAAACGGCCGATGTCACGCTGATGAACGACGATATTTCGGGCGTTGCGGACTTTATGTGGATGTCGGCAACAGTGCTTCGCCGCATCAAGCTGAACATCTTTTTTTCGATGATCTACAACGTCATCGGCCTCACCCTGAGTGTGGTCGGACTGATGACACCCATTATCGCGGTGATCTTTCAGGAGGCGGGTTGTGTGACGGTCGTGATCAGTTCGACCCTGTTGCTCTGGTCAAAAGGGCGGCCCCCATTGGCTAGTTGATCGGAAAAATTGAGTTAACATGGATATACAGGATAAGAATCAATGAATAAACGAATGAAGGTTTTATTTTTGTGTACCGGTAACTCCTGCCGGAGCCAGATGGCAGAGGGGTGGGCCCGGCATCTCAAAGGGGATGTGATTGAGGCCTATTCTGCCGGGATCGAGACGCATGGATTGAATCCGAATGCGGTCAAGGTGATGGCGGAGGCGGGGGTGGATATCTCCGGGCACCGCTCGAAGCACGTGGATGAGTTGAAGGGAGTTGAGTTCGATTACGTGGTGACCGTGTGTGATAACGCCCACGAGTCCTGCCCGCTCTTCCCCGGCCAGACCCAAGTGGTGCATGTCGGGTTTGATGATCCGCCCCGTCTGGCCAGGGAGGCGAAGACGGACGAAGAAAAGTTGGATTGCTACCGGCGGGTAAGGGACGAGATCAGGAAGTTTGTGGAACGGTGTCCGGAAATGTTGACTGGTTTGTAAGTAGTAGTGATGAATGCTCCCTCTCCCTTAAGGGGAGAGGGTTGGGGTGAGGGTCTCTTTACGAACAGGCCAGAGCAACACCCCTCACCTAAATCCTCTCCCTCAGGGGGAGAGGAAAGATGGGAATCAATGGTAGGAGGAGAAGAAATATGACTGACAAAATTACTAAACAATTATCTTTTCTGGACCGGTATTTGACGCTCTGGATCTTTCTGGCGATGGGCGTCGGCGTCGCGCTGGGCTATGTCGTGCCGGCCTTTGGAAAATGGATTGGCGCGTTAAGACCGGAAGGGACTCAAACGAGCATCCCGATCGCGGTCGGCTTGATCCTGATGATGTATCCCCCCCTGGCCAAGGTTAAATATGAAGAACTGGGGGATATCTTCCGGGACTACAAGATTCTCGGATTGAGCCTTGTGCAGAATTGGATAGTCGGGCCAATCCTCATGACGGCGCTCGCCATTGTTTTCCTGCGCGGTCAGCCGGAGCTCATGATCGGTCTGATCATGATCGGTCTAGCGCGGTGTATTGCCATGGTGATTGTGTGGAATGATCTGGCGAAGGGCGACACGGAGTACTGCGCCGGACTGGTGGCGTTCAATTCGATCTTCCAGGTGCTGTTTTACAGCCTTTTTGCCTGGCTGTTCGTGACGAAACTCCCGCCGTTGCTCGGGCTTTCGGGCGTGGTGGTGAATGTGACGATGAAACAGATTGCGGAGAGTGTATTCATCTATCTGGGGATTCCGTTTATCGCCGGGATGCTGACCCGACTCATCCTGGTGAAGGCAAGGGGGAAGGAGTGGTATCACTCGAAGTTCATTCCCCGGATTTCGCCCATGACCCTGATCGCCTTGCTGTTCACGATTGTGGTCATGTTTTCCATGCAGGGCCAGAAGATCATTGCCAAGCCAGGTGATGTGGTATTGATTGCCGTGCCACTGTTAATTTACTTTGTGACGATGTTTCTGGTGAGTTTCTGGATGAGTGCGAAGGCGGGCGCCAATTATGCCAAGTCGGCGACCCTCTCCTTCACGGCGGCCAGTAATAACTTTGAGCTGGCCATCGCCGTCGCCGTGGGGGTGTTCGGCATCAATCATGGCGCGGCGTTTGCCGCCGTGATTGGGCCACTGGTGGAGGTGCCGGTACTGATCGGGTTGGTGAATGTAGCGCTATATTTCCGCCGCCGGTACTATTTTGACTCCTGAATTCTGTCCTTAAATCATCAGGCGCTCGATATCCAGGTCGGAGGCGGGCGCCACATGCAGCTGGCGTGGGCCGGTGGCACTTCGGATGTTGATGATGACTTCCGGATTGGTGCGGGCATCGCTGTAGCGGGCACACAGCCGGGCGGCTTCCAGAATGATGGCTTCGGTTGCCGTGCCGGTGATAAGGGTCGTAGGGCCGGGGATCACCTCGACGTTCAGCAATACCTCGCCGGGTAGGGCCATGGCTTCGAGTTGGTCGTTTTCCGCCGCTTCGCGACCGACGATGACTTTGACGGTGGAGGCGAGTCTGAAATGACGGCCGATTTTGAGCAGTTCAACGGCGCGGAGGTCCCTGAGCTGTCCATTGCGGCGGAGGTCATGTACGCGGCCCGCAAAATGGGGCTCGGTCAGCTTGCACCCGCCGGCGGAAGGGGGGTATTCCGTAATGCCGTATTGTTCAGCCAGTTTCTGCTGCGGCTTCCGGCTCCGGCCATTCAGGTCCAACAGCCGGCTGCGATCCACCCAGCCCAATCGTTCCGCCTCGGTTTCCGGGAGGAGTTTTGCGCTTAAGGGGCGCAAGAGCCGGTTCCCGTATCCGGATTCCTCCGAGACAATGTTCAGCGTGCGTTTCGTTTGCGACATGGGGCGCTGGTTAAGGACTTCACCCGTCGCGATGAAATTAAATCCATCCCGCTCAATAATTTTTCCAGCATGGTTGATCATCGCGGCGTGGCAGTCGATACACGGGTTGATGCAGGAGCCAAAGCCATGCTTGGGATGTTCGATAATGGGAATCAGCTCATGGGTGAATTCTTCAACCATCAGGGGGATACCGAGGAGGGCGGCGGCAGCCCGGGCTTTGTCAGCACTGAAGAAGGGACTTTCGAAGCATAAGCCGGTGACTTGAATCCCCTGGGCCTTCAACACCGCCGCAGCCAGCATACTGTCCAAGCCGCCGGACATCATCACTAGCGCAGAGATCTTTTTTTCGGTTGTCATCGGGCTCTAATAGAGAAAGCGCCCCCCTTAGGCAATATTAATCCCGAGACTAATCCCTACCTGATTGGCGGTGATTCCCTGAAGATTCAGGCGCTTCTGCCGGCTGGTCTGCCCCGAGATGAGGGTAATTTGGCGTTGGGGGATGCCCAGCGTCTTGGCAAGGAATTCAATCAGGGTTTCGTTGGCTTTGCCATCCACAGGCGGGGCTTGCAAGCGGATTTTCACGGCATCTCCATGCAACCCCTGAATCTGGGTTTTGGAGGCCCTGGGGGAGGCATGGACCTGGATGATCACCCCACTCTTGCTGTCTGTGATCCAACTCATATGTAAAAACTACCATAATTTTCGGGAATTGCGGACGAAATTGTAGACGAAAACATGAAAAGGCTTGAAACCAAGGGGCCGCCATCGTATTCTCTATTCGTTTTTTTGTTAACGAATGGATGAACGGGTGGGGTGAATAAATTGTCCCGCCATAATTCTTGAAAGGAATATGTGTGTCATGGCTGATTCTAAGAAAAACATGATCATGGTCGATGGTAACCAGGGTGTGGCGAATGTCGCCCATGCGACGAATGAGGTTGCCGCAATTTATCCGATCACCCCCTCTTCTGCGATGGGTGAGTGGGCTGATGAGTATAGCGCCGCCGGCCGCAAAAACATCTGGGGGACCATTCCCCAGGTTGCCGAATTACAGTCTGAAGGGGGCGCCAGTGGTGCCGTCCATGGGGCGTTGACCACCGGGGCATTGACCACGACCTTTACCGCCTCACAGGGCTTGCTCCTGATGATCCCGAACATGTACAAGATTGCCGGTGAACTCACCAGTACCGTGTTCCACGTCACCGCCCGTTCCTTGGCTTGCCAGGGCTTGTCCATTTTCGGTGATCACTCCGACGTGATGGCCGTGCGACAGACCGGGTTCGCCATGCTGGCCTCCGCCAGTGTGCAGGAAGCCCAGGACTTTGCCCTGATCGCCCAGGCCGCAACCCTTCACTCCCGCGTGCCGTTTGTCCACTTCTTCGATGGCTTCCGCACCTCCCATGAAGTCCAGAAGATTCAGGCCCTCTCGGATGACGTGATGCATGCCATGGTGACCGACAAAATGGTCTTCGAGCACCGTGAGCGCGCCTTGACCCCGGACCGTCCCCGGATTCGCGGTACCGCGCAGAACCCCGACGTGTATTTCCAGGGTCGTGAGACGGTGAACAAGTTTTATGACGCCTGCCCGGGCATTGTACAAAAGGCCATGGATGATTTTGCCAAGCTGACCGGCCGTCAGTACAAACTGTTTGATTACATCGGTGCTCCCGATGCCGAGCGCGTGATTGTGATCATGGGCTCAGGTGCCGAGACGGTTCATGAGACCGTCGAAGACCTTGTGGCCAAGGGCGAGAAGGTGGGCGTGCTCAAGGTGCGTCTGTTCCGCCCCTGGGACATCAAGGAGTTCGTCAAGACCCTTCCCGCCACGGCCCACTCCATTGCCGTGCTTGACCGTACCAAGGAACCCGGTTCCATTGGCGAGCCGATGTATGAAGATGTCCGCACCGCGATTGGCGAGGCACAGAGCGAAAAGCTCATGCAGAGCAAGTTCTATCCGCTGGTCATCGGCGGTCGCTACGGCCTGGGCTCCAAGGAATTCACGCCGGCCATGGTGAAGGCGGTCTTCGACAACCTGAGCGGGGCGAAGAAGAATCACTTCACGATCGGCATCAACGACGATGTGACCCACACCAGTCTGCCGTTTGACCCGACGTTCCAGTTGGATCACAAGGGCCGGTTCGAGGCGATGTTCTACGGTCTGGGCTCGGATGGTACCGTCGGTGCCAACAAGAACTCGATCAAGATCATCGGCGACGACACCGACTACTCGGCCCAGGGCTATTTCGTGTACGATTCGAAGAAGGCCGGTACGATTACCGTCTCCCATCTGCGGTTCGGACCCGGCCCCATCCGGAGCCCGTACCTGTGCACCAAGGCGGACTTTGTGGCCTGTCACAACTTCTCCTTCGTGGAGAAGTACGACATGCTGGCCAATGCCAAGCAGGGCGCCACGTTCCTGCTGGCCAGCCCCTACAGTGCGACCGAGGTCTGGAACCATCTCCCCGATGAGTTGGCCCAGCAGGTCATTGATAAGAAAGTTAAATTCTTCGTCATTGACGCCAACAAACTCGCGGCTGAACTCGGCCTGGGTGCGCGCATCAATACGCTCATGCAGACCTGTTTCTTCGCCATCTCCAACGTCCTGCCCCAGGCGGAAGCCATTGACGGGCTGAAGAAGGCGATCAAGAAGAGCTACGGCCGCAAGGGTGAAGAGGTCGTCCAGTCGAACTACAAGGCCGTGGATGCCGCGGTGGCGTCGCTGCAAGAAGTGAAAGTGCCCGCCAAGGTGGCCGGGAAACTCAAGATGCCGGCGGTGGTGCCTGCGGATGCCCCGGAGTTTGTCAAAACCGTCACGGCGACCCTGATCAAGCAGCAGGGCGATTCCCTGCCTGTCAGTCAGATGCCCATCGACGGGACCTGGCCGACCGGAACGACCCAGTACGAGAAGCGCAATATTGCGGTGGAGATTCCCGAGTGGAATTCGGACCTCTGCATCCAGTGCGCCCAGTGCTCGCTGGTGTGCCCGCATGCGGCCATCCGCGTCAAAGCCTACGATCCCAAGAATCTGGACAAGGCGCCCAAGACGTTCAAGTCCTGCGAGGCCAAGGGGAAGGAATTTGCCGGATTGAAGTTCACGGTGCAGGTGGCTCCTGAAGATTGCACGGGCTGCGGTGCCTGCGTCTGGAACTGCCCGGGTCGCGAACGCGACAAGGTGACGAAACAGGAGACAGGCAAGCGCGCCATTATGATGGTGCCCCAGCTGCCCCTGCGCGAAAATGAGGCGGATAACTTCAAGTTCTTCCTCGCCTTGCCCGAGACCGATACCAAGCTTTACAAAAAGGACACCATCAAGGGCAGTCAGTTTGTGAAGCCCCTGTTTGAGTTCTCCGGTGCCTGCGCAGGTTGCGGCGAGACGCCCTATATCAAGTTGCTGACCCAGCTGGTCGGGGACCGGTTGTATATCGCCAACGCGACGGGGTGTACCTCGATCTATGGCGCCAATCTTCCTACCACGCCTTATACCAAGCGCGAGGATGGACGCGGACCGACCTGGGCCAACTCACTGTTTGAGGACAATGCCGAGTTCGGCTTTGGCATGCGGCTGACCGTTGACAAGTTCAACGAATTCGCACTCGAATTAGTGGAGAAGATCCTCGGCGGTGCCTGTGGCGATGCCAAGATTGACAAGGATCTGTTGGTGGCCATCAAGGCGGCCGATCAGTCCAGTCAGGCTGGAATCGAAGACCAGCGCGCCCGTGTGGTGGTGCTGAAGAAACAGCTGGCGGCGTGTCCGTGCGACCTGTGTGCCCAATTGGCCTCACTGGCCGATTACCTGGTTAAGAAATCGGTCTGGATCGTGGGCGGCGACGGTTGGGCTTACGATATCGGTTACGGCGGCTTGGATCACGTTCTGGCTTCAGGCAAGAACATCAAGGTGCTGGTTCTGGATACCGAGGTGTATTCCAACACCGGTGGCCAGGCGTCGAAGTCCACCCCGATGGGGGCTGTGGCCAAGTTCGCGGCGGGCGGCAAGCCCACCATGAAGAAGGACTTGGGCATGATCTCGATGACCTATGGGAACATCTATGTGGCACAGGTGTCACTGGGTGCCAATCCCGGCCAGTGCGTCAAGGCGTTCATGGAAGCCGAGCAGTATGACGGGCCTGCGATCATCATCGCCTACTCCCATTGTATCGCGCACGGCATCGATATGACCTCGGGCATGCAGGGCCAGAAGGATGCCGTGAATTCGGCTCACTTCCCGCTGTACCGGCACAATCCCGAGTTGACGGAGCAGGGCAAGAACCCGCTCTCTCTGGACAGCAAGCCCCCGACCATGACCTTCAGTGAGCATGCCATGAAGGAGAATCGCTTCCGTGTGTTGAAGCAGATGGCTCCTGAACAGGCAAAGGCGCTGATGGCCATTGTTGATAAGAAGGTGCTGGCCAAGTACGATATGCTCACCAAGCTGGCGGCCATGGAACCCTGTTCGGGCACCATTGCGGCACCTGCGCCCAAGGCCTGAGTGAGTCGGTAAATGAGAAGATGAGTCAGGGAGCCCTGAGTGAAATCAGGGCTCCCTTTTTATTGATATGCTCAATCACCCCCAGTTCCGGCCCCCTGCAGAGGCGGGCAGCCTGATCCTTCAAGTGGATCAGGGGTGCCCCTATAATGGCTGCACTTTTTGTGGTATGTACAAGCATGTGGCGTATCAGCGCCGGTCCCTGGCAGACCTCCGGAAAATGATTGGGGCGGAAGCGCGTGCGGCCCCTGATGTCAATCGGGTGTTTCTGGCGGATGGCGATGTGATGCGGCGCCCGTTCGGGGAGCTTGAAGCAATCCTCGGTGAGCTCGCCAACCATTTCCCACTGCTGGCCCGTGTGAATGTCTATGCCACAGGTAGGGGAATTATGGATAAAACGGAGGAGGAGCTGCGAGCCCTCCGTGCCCTGAAGCTTCATACGCTTTATCTGGGCTTGGAAAGCGGAGACGCGGAGACGTTGCGCCGCGTGAATAAAGGCGAGACGTCCGAGGGAATGGTTGAGGCCGGGCGTCTGGCTCAGGCGTCGGGACTGAAATTGTCCGTGATGATTTTACTCGGCTTAGGCGGTCTTGAACGCACGCGCCCGCATGCCGTGGAGACCGCGTTGGCGCTCAACCGGATGCAACCGCGCCTGCTTTCAGCACTCCGGGTGGTCCCCGTCCCCGGGACCGGGTTGCATGATGAGGTGGTGGCCCGTCGTTTCCAGCCGTTGACCGAGTTGCAGGTGGTGCAGGAAATGCGGTTGCTCGTTGGGCACCTGGAACTCACCCATACGATTTTCCGCGCCAATCACACATCCAATCCCATCCCGCTGGAAGCCCGTTTGAACCGGGATAAGGCCCGGCTGACCGCCGAACTTGACGCCCTGATAGCCTCCGGGGCCCTCGACGGCCATACCCCCGGCCATACCCCTTTGTGGTTGTGAGGCGCCTGTTGAGTTTTTATACCTGAACAGGCGGACCGGAGATGGGGAGTTCAACCCAGAAGATATTTCCGGAATCAGGTTTGGCGGCGAGGCCGACACGCCCTCCGTGCGCTTCGGCCGCAAGTTTGCAGAAGGGCAGTCCAAGGCCGGGCGCATAACGGCCTGTGCCACTGATGGCGTAATGGGCCTGGGCATATTTGGAGAAAACGGCGTCATGCTCCTCATCAGGAATCGCAGGGGCATTGTCCGAAACATTAATCCGGATGAACCCCTGTGCCTGTTGAATGCTCAGAGTGATCTGACCGCTCTCCTCCCGGGTTGACCGGATGGCGTTGGCGAGGAGATTGGTGAGCAGGCGCCGGATCAGGCTGACATCGATCAGGGTGATGACCGGCGCCGCCGTCTCCAACGTCAGGGTGCGAGACCGGCGAAGCGGCTCCATGCTCTGGATCACCTGACGGCATAAATCGATGAGGTCACAGGCCGTGAGGGAGAGCGTCATGTTGCCGCTCTCCATCCGGTTGACATCCAGAATGGAGTTGATCATGTCGATCATATGGCTCGTTTGGACCCGCGCCTCATTGAGGTAGGTGACGATGCCAGGTGAGCGCCGCACCGCCTCCTCGGTCTTGATGAGCTCAAGATAGCTTTCGATGCTCCACAGGGGATTCCTGAGGTCATGGATAATCATGTGGATGAGGCTGTCGCGTAACTGCTCCAGTTCCTGCATGCGCCGCATGGTATCCCGTAACTGCTCCCGCTGTTTTCTCAGGTCAAGATGGATGGAAACCCGGGAGAGCACCTCGTCAATTTGAAAAGGACGGGTGATGTAATCAACCCCCCCGGAAGAGAAGGCCTTGACCTTGTTGATGGCTTCGAGTTCCCCGCTAACAAAAATGACAGGAATATCAGCATGGAGGGGGTCCGCTTTAATGCGGCGGCAGACTTCAATCCCGTCAATGTCGGGCATATGCACATCCAGCAGGATCAGGTCGGGTGCCTTATTTTTAATCGCCTGAAGCGCCAGTTCCCCATTGAGGGCGGCCCGTGTTTTGTGCCCCTTCATTTTCAGCATGGATGCCAGAAATTGAAGGTTGGCGGGGGTGTCATCCACAATGAGAATATCCGCCGCGTCGTGATGCTCTTGCTCGGGTGCCATATAAGGGTAGAATAACTGAAAATAATCGGGTCGCCAATGATTTCCTGTTTATTCCCCTCCCGCGGCTGTGCTAGCATCACCGGCTATGAACAAGGATCTTGAAGAAGTATTGGTGGTGGAGCGGGCGTTGGTCGAGCGGATTGGCATGTTTCAAGGGCTGACGCTGGATACGGACCGGTACCTGCCGGAGTTGTTGAGCCCAAAGAACTATCGCTTTGTTCCCCGCCATAAGGCAGAGCAGGACGACTCCCTGAAGCAGTTGATCCCGTACTTCCTCATCTGCCATGACGACCGGATCTGGTGTTATGTCCGCGGAAAGAAATCCGGCGAGGAGCGGTTGGTGGCGAAGGCGTCCCTTGGTATCGGCGGCCATATGAACAACCAGGATCTGGACTTGTTTGATAATATTTATGATCGGGCCGCCATCAGGGAGTTGGAGGAGGAAGTGTCGATTCCCCCGGGCTACACCCATAAGGTGGTGGCCCTGCTCAATGACGATTTAACCCCGGTCGGCCGGGTTCATCTGGGGGTCATTCATATCCTGCGCTCGCCCTCGGCAGACGTGTTCAAGCGGGAAGGTGTGATCACGGAGTCAGGCTTCCGCACAGTCAGTGAGCTCAAAGCCATGTATGACCGCATGGAAACCTGGTCCCAAATCTGCCTGGACCAGATGGATGGCCTGCTGGCACAATAAGCCCATCCCCATGTGATCCCGGTCTCAGGTGGCAGCCGCCGTCCCGGCGGCTGATTAACAGTCATGGGCGTTCAATCGTTCGCCGGGGACGGCAAACGCCACCTTTGGCGACCGCGCGTTCGGCGCTTATTTCAGGCAGCCGGCCCGCCTCATGTTATTGGCGATCCGTGCGGCCACCGGTTCGTCGGTGACCGTGAATTCCTGCCCCGTGACCTGCTCGTACGCCTGAATGTACCGTTTGGCGGCTTCCACACGGACTTCCTCGGTGAGTTCCGGCGGTGTCCCTTCACCTCGGAACCCCTGCGCTACAAGCCATTCCCGGATGTATTCCTTGTCAATTTTGCGCTGCTCTTTGCCTGCCTTGAACAGGGCTTCATAGGTATCGGCAAACCAGTAGCGTGAGGAGTCAGGTGTGTGAATTTCGTCCGAAACCACTAATTTCCCGTTCAGTTTGCCGATTTCGTATTTGGTATCGACGAGAATGAGCCCCTGCGATGCCGCATGTTTGACGCCTGCATCAAAAAGTTTGAAGCACAGGGCGGCAGCGGCATCATAGGTCTCGGCATCAATCAGGCCTTCCTGAATCGCCTCCTCGCGGGAGATGGGGCGGTCATGCTTCTCATGTTTCGTGGTCGGGGTGAGGATGGGCCGGTCCAGCTTCTGGTCTTTTTTCAACCCCTCGGCCAGCGTGTTGCCGCAGAAATACCGGACCCCGCGTTCGTAGTTGTACCAGGCAGAGGTCTTGGTGACCCCGGTGATGTAGCCGCGGACAATGAACTCCAGCGGGAGCTGTTCGCATTCATGGACGATCATGACGTTCGGATCGGGGATGGAGATCAGGTGGTTGGGAATAATGTCCTTGGTCTTTTCAAACCAGAAGGCCGCCAACTGATTCAGGACCTGGCCTTTGAAGGGAATCGTGCCGATGATGCAATCAAAGGCGGACACCCGGTCGGTCGTGACGATAATCCGCTGGCCCTTTTGAAGATAACTTTCGCGGACCTTGCCCTGAAGCCGTTCCCCCAAGCCGGGAAAATTCGTTTCATTCAGCGTATTCTTAATCTCAGCTTTGATGCGGTCTTCCGGGATCATGGTTACTTTCTCCTTTTTTTAGGATCATACTCAGGACTAGTGAATCAGGCAAGCAGAGTCAGGATGGCCGGGGCCACTTCCCAGCCGCGCCGGGTGCGGAAATGGTCAAGGTGCCGTGCGGCCAGGGCGCGGAACTCCAACGTGAGGGGGCGTACGGAACGCGGGGTGGCGGCGGCGCCCAGGATGATCGTGGCGCTCACCTCCATGCCTTTGAGTCCCAGGAATCCCCGGCCGGAGGTGGCATCCCAGACATCGGCAAAGGTGGCGAGGACAATCCGGATGCGCTCGAAAAAAATCATTTCCATGCCCGCATCCCGTGAGGTGATGAGCTGGCGCGTATCCAGGACCCATACGGTTTCCCCGCCACAGGCGATCCAGGAGGCGGGATAAATGACCCGGTTGCCGAATAGCCGGATCCGCCTGGCCAAGTCTCCTTCACCGGCCGCGTCCAGCGCATGTGCCAGCAACTCGCGGGACTGGCGGGGATCCAGTTCTTCGGGAATGACTTCAATTTGATCCAGATACAGGGCGACCCCCTGTGCGGCTTCAGCCAGTGGGAGATGTGAGGCCAGTGCCGGGTTTCCGCATAGGGTGGGGACATCGGTCAGCAGGCGGTCGGCAATTTTTTCGCGCGTGGTTCCGGTGACGTTGGAATCCTGCCAGATCATCAGCGCGTAACCATCCCCTGAATGGCGTTGATGAACTGGTTTACATCCTTGAAGCGCCGATACACGGAAGCGAACCGCACATAGGCGACCTCGTCGATTTTTTCCAGCCGCTCCATCACCTTTTCGCCGATGATGTCACTCGTCACTTCCCGTTCGAAATCATTGCCCAGCTCGGTGATGATATTGTCGACGATGGTCTCGATCTCCTCCATGCTGACCGGGCGCTTCTCGCAGGCGCGGGCAATGCCATTGATCAACTTTTCGCGCGACAATTCCTCGTGGCGGCCATCCCGCTTGATAATGTGAAGGGCCACCTTGACGACTTCTTCACGGGTGGTGAACCGGTGTTCACAACTCACGCAGACCCGACGCCGGCGGATGACGTCGCCATTACGGGAGGCCCGGCTATCGATTACCTTGTCTTCACTATGACCGCATCGCGGACAACGCATATATCACCTTGAATTGTTGTTGGGCGCACATAGTAAGGAAAAAAAGCAGGCCGGTCAACAGGCGGAAACAGACCGGACTGACAGGGGTGGTATTCCAATGGAGGGTTGCGCTCTGTCGCAACCTCTTGGCCGGGCTCAGGCCCCGCCGCTATTTTTCAATGCCATCTGATAGGCCTGGGAATAGTAGCGGCCAAGGTTGTGCCAGTCGAAGTGTTCCGAGGCAATCTGGACGCGGTTGCGCTGATTAATGCGTTCGCGGCGGTCCATCTGCATGAAGTTGAACAGCTGGTTCGTAAGCGTGTTGGCCGAACTGTCGAACGACTTGAACCGCCGGTCAAGCACGTGCAAGCCGTCCTTGTCATGGTTCTCGATATTCTGGGCCAGATAGGTGCCGAATCCCGAAAGGTCACTGGTGATGGAAGGAAGCCCCAATGCGGCACATTCCAGCGGGGCATAGCCCCAGGGCTCGTAGCTGCTGGGGAAGATCCCCAGATGGCAACCCCGCACAAACTGGTCGTAGTCCATGCCGAAGAGCGGATCGTTGGTGGTCACGAAGTCGGGGTGATACACCACTTTGACGGGATCGCCGGGCTGGTTGAACAACTGGCAGGAGCGGAGTTGATTGAGCACCTCGTCGTTGCGGTCATCCATCAGGTCGTGGGTCACGATGGAGGGCATGCTCTTGCTTTTCCAGACATGCATCAGGCGGCGCAGGCGCAGGCGCCAGTAATCATCCACCAGTTCATCCATGTCCGGGAATTTGCCCATGGAGGCGGCCACGAACAGTCGTTCGCCGATCTGGTTGGAGATGGCGCGGCAATCGTCCTGCATTTCCTGCATCATGGCGCGCCGGCGTAACGCCTCGGCATTGATCGAGCGGATCGGCTTGCGGGTGATGATGAAGAACACAATGGTCTGGTTGGTGCCGGCCTGTTTCATCCGGAAATTCAGCCGGGCCAGTGATTCAATGGTCAGGTCAAAGCCCTTGTTCCGGTACTCAAACCGCCCTGAGGTGAAAAAGTAAAGGGTACGGTCCAGGTCAAAGGAATAACTCGGGAAAAAGTGGGCGACCACAAACTCGTTGATCTTCTCTTTGTAAACCCGGTGAAGATTCTGGAATTCATGCAGGGCCACGAAGCGTTCAATATTCAAGCCGTTGGGGAGCAGGGCGTCGGGCTTGCGGCCCAACAGATGTTCGCACTCGTAGCCGGTGATGTCGCTGACGGTGGTGAACACATGGCTGCCATGGGCCGCGGCCCGCTCCAGCCGGACCTGCGCCTCGATGTTGAATTTGCGGGCATCGGCCACCCAGTCCACGTAGGGCACATGATCGTAAAACCAGGGATCGTTCATCGCCAGATACCGGCCCAGCAGGGTGGCATGCGTGGTGAACACGATGGAGATAGGAAGATTCGCGCGTCGCATTTCCGGAATCGCGGAGGCTCCCATCCATTCATGGAAATGGGCGATGATCTGGCGTTTGTTGGTCTGGACTTTCGTGATGGCCCGGAAGCACTGCTCGACGGTGTAGCCGAATGAAACGACCTGGTCGACCAGCGGATCGTCATTCATTGCAATGCTGTGATGCTCCCACATCAGGTACTTGATGAAGCCCATTTGCGATTGCACGGAAGTGGGGTTGAGCAGCAGGACGCGCGGTCGCCCGGTAATCAGCCAGTGGCCGTAATGCGCCTCGATCCCCTGTTCCTTGAGGAGGCGCAGGACATCCGCGAAAAAACCGGTGGGCTGGATTTCTTCGAATTCAGTTTGTGAGGTTTGCGGATTGTAGGGACCGATCAGACAGTATCGGTTTCCCCACTGCTCCACGATGCTGGGGACTTTGGAACGGATGACGGTATAGATTCCGCCGAGCTGTTGACACACTTCCCACGCGACTTCGAAAAGCAACGGTTGTGTTGACGCGGCAGATTCGTGAGAAACATTAGAATCAATATGCTTGGACATCAGATACCTCACTAGTTGTTAGCCTCGTACCTTCTACACTCCACATTCATCAGAGGCAACCCAAATCCTCAGGGCCGACGCATCTAATTTTTTAGAAAAAACAGGAGTTTCGACAGAATGAACACAATGTTCAAAATGGAATTTGAGGCCTTTACTTACCCCATAGCATTTTGTTTTATTTTGTTCATTCTGTCGAAACTTCCTCCAGAAGTCCTTGTTCGGCGACTAAAACAGTCCTAAATGCCTTAAAAAACGACGAAAATGTTTGACGTTGGGTGGGGCGAAGTGGTGTATTGTGTGGCAAGAGTACATAGGTGTGGGGCATAAGTGCAGTCAGAAGAAAATAAAGAATCAATATTAGGGATCGCGCAGGGCCTCTTCATGGGGACCTACACCCATTCCTTGGATCCCAAAAAACGACTGACCATTCCGTCTGATTGGCGCGAATGTGCCGGGCTGTCGGCCGGGTTGTATGTGCTGCCTGATCTTGAGGGACGGATGTTCCTGAGCGTGTATCCCGCGCGCGAAATGATTCAGCGTTTGCAAAAGATCCGGAACCTTTCCGTCGCGGATGTGAAGGCGCGTCAATTTGCCCGAATTTTGGGTTCTCAATCCCAATTGGCTCCCTGGGATTCTGCCGGGCGCATCCGTATCAATGACAGCCTGCTGGAGCAGGGCAAGCTCACCGACCAGGTCACTCTGGTCGGGGCATTTGATCACTTTGAATTGTGGAATCCGGAATTGTGGAAGCAGGTGGGCTCCACCGGACCCGCTGATCTGGGTGAAGCGGCGCGTTATGTTGGCTTCTAATCCGGAAGAGTCACATGCATCTGTCTGTATTGCTTGCTGAGGTGGTGACGGGGTTGGCGCTGCGTCCCGGCAGTATCGTGGTGGACGGGACGTTGGGGGCGGGCGGGCATTCCGCCGCTTTGGCCGAGGCCGTAGGACCCCAGGGACGGGTGGTGGCGTTGGACCGGGATGCCGGAGCGTTGGAGCGGGCGCAGCAGAAGCTGGGTGACGTGGCATCACGCTGCACGCTGGTTCAGTCGAGCTTTGCGAAGATGGATGAGGTGGTCACGGGACTGGGTCTGAAAGAGGTGGACGGCATTTTGCTGGATATCGGGATCTCTTCGGATCAGTTGGATGATCCGGACCGGGGTTTCAGCTTCATGCGGGAGGGGCCTTTGGATATGCGGATGGATCTGGAGGCGCCCGTGACGGCGGCCGATCTGTTGAACACGCTGCCGGAGGAGGAACTCGTGCGGGTGTTGAGGCGCTACGGAGAAGAGCCTCGGGCCAGGGCGATTGCGCACAAGGTGGTTGGGCAGCGGGGAGCGGTTCCGTTCCGGAGAACCGGTCAGTTGGCTGATTTGGTGATGGAGATTTACGGTGGGCGGCGTGGACGGATTCACCCGGCAACGTTGACCTTCCAAGCGCTCAGGATCGCGGTGAATGGCGAGTTGGAAGCGCTGGAGGCGGGCCTGGAGGCCGGACTACGGATATTGAAAGTGGGTGGCAGAATGGCCGTCATCACCTTCCATAGTCTTGAAGATCGGATTGTAAAACAATTTTTTGTGGAACATCAGGGACGGATGGAATCTCTTCCTGAAGGTGGGGCGAAGTGGGTTGGCGCTCTTCCGAAAATGACGATTTTAACCCGAAAGCCTGTGGTGGCGACGGATGAGGAATGCCGGGGAAATCCCCGCGCTCGATCAGCCAAGTTGCGTATCGCGGAGCGAAAGGAGTAGCACGAGATGTTAACGAAGAAAAATAAGAAAAAAGGTCAGGCAAAATTCCCCGTTCCGGTTCCGCTCGTGGCGCTCCTGCTGGTATTGGTTGGCTTTGCCTTGGTTTATGTCTGCCTTCAATCCCGGACCGAGACGCTGGGGCGTGAGATCCGCGGCCTTGAGGCGGCGCGCGACCGGTTGCGTGATCAAGTGGTGCGGGAGCAGTGTGAGTGGGCGAAAATGCAGTCGCCGTCCAGCCTTGAGCAGGCGTTGAAAGTCCATGGGCTGGTGATGACCTGGCCCGGTCGTGATCAGATTGTCCGCGTCCGGTACGATGGTTCCCTCGATACCCTTCATGGGTTTGAATCCCGGCCGATGGCCCGGGTGGCGAGGAATAACAGGGTTGTCATGAATGACTGAGCCACAGGGGTCTGCCAGATTCGCAGTCATTCTGGTCCTGTTGGGCCTGGTGATGACGGTCCTGGTGGGGCGGCTGGCGTTTCTTCATCTTGGCGGGGGCAATCATATCCAGGCCACCGCCGCCAAAACCAGAACGTTCAAGCAGACGCTGACCGTGCCGCGTGGCCGGATTCTGGATGGAAGTCCCTCGGCGGGCATTTTAGCGCTCAATGTGGGCGTGAAGGATATCTGGGTTGACCCCTCCCTGCTGATGACCAGCAACCGGGTGGGGACCACCTTGACGATGCTTGCCCCCCTGATCCCGATCGATATGGCAGAAGTTCTGCCCCACATCAACAAATCCAACAGTCAGTTTGCGGTGATCTCCCGTTACGTTTCGTCCGAAAAGGCCGAGGCGGTGGAAAAGCTCAAGCTGCCGGGGGTTCATATGAGCGATGCGGCCATCCGGTCGTATCCCCAGAACATGATGTTGTGTCATGTGTTGGGATTTGCCAACCACGAGGGGGTCGGTTCGAGCGGGCTTGAACTGGCCATGGAAAAATTATTAAAGGGTAGTCCCGGCCTGATTGAAAGCCGTCTGGATGGGCGCCGCCGTGAAATGGTGGAGCGCAGGACACAGGAAATTCCCTCCAAGAGCGGGGCAGATGTGGTGCTCACGATTGACCAGAATCTTCAATATATGCTTGAGAAAAGCATTGATGCCGCGATGGAGCGGAACCGGTCCAGGGCGGCGTTTGCCATCATGGAGCGGGTGAAGACGGGGGAAATCCTGGCGATGGTCAGCCGGCCTGGATTTGATCCGAACAAATTCCGCGAAGCGACCGACCCGCAAAAACTGAATCGTGCCATTGGCTATGTGTATGAGCCCGGTTCAACCTTCAAGGTATCCGTGATTGCGGCGGCCTTGAATGAGGGAATTGTCAAACCGGACCAGATCTTCAACACCGAAAATGGGCGGTGGCTCTATCTTGGGAAAGTGTTGCGGGATTATCATTCCTATGGACAGCTGAATGTCGCGGATATCCTGAAAAAATCGAGCAATATCGGAGCGGCCAAAATCGCCATCATGCTGGGTGATGTGAAGATGGATCGCTACCTGCGAAGTTTTGGACTCGGAAGCAAATTAGGCCTCGATCTGCCGGGTGAGGAGGGCGGGATCCTGGCCCAGGTCCAAAAGTGGACCCCCATCAGTTCCAGTCGTATCGCCATTGGTCAGGGCGTGGCGGTCACCGGACTCCAGATGCTGGGCGTGCTCTGCGCCATTGCCAATGACGGAATGTTGATGAAGCCCTATGTGGTTAAGGAAGTGATCGCGGATGATGGAACGGTCCTGCTGCGCCGCCAGCCACAGGTGGTTTCCCGCCCGATCCGGCCCGACACCGCCGCCCTGATGCGGCGCTTGCTGGCCCGGGTCTGCGAGGAGGGGGGGACCGGGATCAAGGCGCGGGTGGATGGGTTTACCGTGGGGGGAAAGACCGGCACCGCCCAGAAGCCTATCTCCGGGCATTATTCAGAAACCGATTACATGGCCTCTTTCGTCGGTTTTATACCGGCCGACAAGCCGGAGATCGGCATGATCGTGGTGTTTGATGAGCCGCAACCCCTGCATACCGGCGGAGCGGTGTCTGCCCCGGTTTTTGGGGAAGTGGCCGAGCAGGCCGTGCGCTATCTGGGTCTCATTCCAACGGCGCCGGTGACCCCATTGTCCAATGCCATTCATGCGGATGGCCCCAGTGAGACATTTTGATGAAATTATCCGAACTCTTGAAGAAAGTGAAGCCTCTGGCGGTGCGGGGAAATCCCGAGCGGGAAGTGGCCGGGATCGCGTATGACTCCCGGCAGGTGACGCCCGACATGCTGTTTGTGGCGATTCCCGGCGCGCATTGTGACGGGTACGAATATGCGGAGGACGCCGTCAAGCGGGGGGCGTCCGTGGTGGTGACCTCGCATTCCCGGCTTTCCTCGCGGGAGGTCACCCAGATTCAAGTGGAGGACACCCGACAGGCGCTGGCGGAGATTTGCGATGCCTTCTATGGGCATCCCAGTGGCGCGCTGACGGTCGTCGGCATTACCGGCACGAATGGCAAGACGACTACGGCGTTCATGGTCAGGGATGTTCTGGAATCGGTCGGGCGCATCCCGGGGCTGATCGGGACGGTTCACTATGAGATCGGCACACGGATTATTCCCGCCCGCCGGACCACGCCGGAAGCCCTGGAAGTCCAGGATTATCTGAGCCAGATGGTCCGGGCCGGCTGCCATAGCGTGGCCATGGAGGTGTCCTCCCATGCGTTGGATCAGCAACGGGTGACGGGGGTTGATTTTGATGTGGCGATCTTCACTAATCTGACGCGCGATCATCTGGATTACCATCAGACCATGGAGCGCTATTACGAAGCCAAGCGCCGGTTGTTCATTGGGCTCGGCCGCGGGAAGAAACCGGGTGTGGCGGTCATTAACCATGACGATCCCTGGGGGCGGAAACTGGCGGAGGATCCGGAGATCCGTGCAGAAAGGGTGACGTTCGGTATCGAACCGGGCGCGATGGTGCAGGCTGTCGATCCGCATTTCGGGGCCACAGGCAGCGTCTGCCGGGTGAACACCCCCTGGGGTGAAAGTGAACTGACGACCCCCCTGTTGGGCCGTTTTAATTTGCAGAATGTGCTGGGGGCCTATGCGGCCGGACGGGTATTGCAATTGGATGATGCCACCCTGATCAGGGCGTTGGCGGCGCGCGTGAGGGTGCCGGGACGTCTGGAAGAGATCCCTGTGAATCGTGGTTGGCGGGTGTTCGTGGATTATGCGCATACGGATGATGCCCTGGCCAATGTGCTGGAAACGGCGCGAGGGTTTACTGAAGGGCGGCTGATCGTGGTGTTCGGCTGCGGGGGCAACCGGGATAAGAGCAAGCGGGCCTTGATGGGCGCGGTGGCCGCACGACTTGCGGATATCGCCATTGTCACCTCGGACAATCCCCGGGATGAAGATCCGCTGACGATTATCAGCCAGGTGTGCGCCGGGTTCGGGCGTGTCACGAATTATGAGGTGGTTGAAGATCGCGCCAAGGCCATTGCCATGGCACTGGCGGTGGCGAGGGACAAGGATGTCGTGATCATTGCCGGAAAAGGGCATGAGGCCACACAGGAGATCGCTGGAGTTCAGATCCTGTTTGATGACCGTATGGTGGTGAAAAAAGCGTTAAAGGAAATGGATGGATGAGTTCCATGGTCGCATTCGATCCCGAAGAGCTGGCGCGTTGGTGCGGGGGCCAATGGGTTCCCCGTCTTCCTGGAAAAATTCTGGCGGTGGTCCACGATACGAAAAAGGTGTCGCCGGGCGCCTTGTTTGTCGCCCTGCGCGGGGCGCGTTTTGATGGTCATGAGTTTGTTGGGCAGGCGGTAAAGGCCGGTGCGGTGGCGGCGTTGGTGTCCCGCTCGCGGCTGGCCGGCCTTCAGGCGCTGGACGTTCCCCTGCTCGTCGTGGAGGATCCCGGGCGCGCCTTACAGGAATTGGCGGCCGGATATCGCGTCAAACTGGGGCTGTCAGTGGTGGGGGTCACGGGCAGTACCGGTAAAACGACCGTGAAAGAGATGATCGCCTGCCTCCTGTCGGAAACGCATTCAACGGCCCGCACCAAGGGAAACTGGAACAACGAGATCGGGCTTCCGCTGAGTATTCTGGCGATCGCGCCGGACTGCCAGGTCGCCGTGCTGGAGTTGGGGATCAGTCATCCCGGCGAGATGGCACCGCTCTGCGCCATCGCCCGTCCGGATTGGGGCGTTATTACCAATGTGGGGCCCGTCCACCTTGAATTCTTTGCGTCCGTGGAAGCGATCGCCTGTGAAAAAAGCGAACTGATCAAACATCTGCCGGCCAGCGGAACCGCCGTGCTCAGTCAGGATGACCCGCATGCGGCCCAGTTGCGGGCCTGTGCCCCCGGGCGGGTGGTCACCACTACCATCCATCCTCACGTGGCGGCCGACTACCGGCTGGTCTCCAGTGATGGAGCGACCGGGGCCTGCCGGGTGGAAGACGGCATCGATGGGGGCCTTCATGATTTCCGGCTTTCCCTCCCGGGGCGGCATAACCGCAGTAATGCCCTGCTGGCCATTGCGGTAGCGCGCGGTTTCGGCGTGGCCTGGGACCGGATTGCGGCCGCGTTTGAGCGGTTTGTGGGCCCGCCCATGCGCTGGGAACAGACGGAGGCGGGCGGGGTGACTTTTATCAATGACGCCTACAATGCCAATCCGGTCAGTATGCGGGCGGCCATAGGCACCTTCAGGGAACTGGCCGTGGCGGGGCGGAAGTGGCTGGTATTGGGCGATATGCTTGAATTGGGCCCAACGGACGTGGCGGAACATCTGGCCCTGGGTCGCTTCCTGGCAGGGGGCGGCTGGGCGGGCCTGATCACAGTGGGCACGCTGGGCGCACACATTGCCGCTGGCGCGGTGGCCGAAGGGTTTCCTGCGGATCGGGTTCAGTCCTGTCAGACGCTGGACTCCACGGTTGAAAGAGTGAGAAATTGTATCGCCCCGGGGGATGCCGTACTGGTAAAAGCTTCGCGCGGAAAACATCTGGATGAGGTCGTGGTGCGACTGTCCGGTTCTCCGGTTAAGGATTAAAGACATGTTCTACTATTTGCAATTTTTGAGTGGCTGGGTTTCTGAACTGCGGGTGTTCAAGTACATTACGTTTCGGGCTCTTTTTGGCGCGGCCACTGCATTTTTATTGTGTGTGCTGCTCGGGCCCTGGGTGATCCGCCAGCTCCGCGCGTATAAAGTGCAGCAATATATCCGGAAGGAAGAGGCGCCGCCCCTTCATGAATTGCACAAACTGAAAGCCGGAACCCCCACCATGGGCGGTATCCTCATCATCGGCTCGGTCACCGTGTCCACGTTGCTGTGGGCGATGCCGACCAATGTGTTTGTTCTCCTGACCCTGTTGACCTTTATTTTCATGGGATTCATCGGGTTTCTGGATGACTCGGTGAAGCTGAAAGGGAAAAACGCAAAGGGCCTCAGTGCACGGGCTAAATTCCGGTTGCAGATTTTATGGGCGGTGATTATCGGCGGCGTGATGCTGGTGCTTCCCGAAACACGGGAGCATGTGCTGCAGCTGATGGTCCCTTTCTGCAAGGGACCGGTGATCCGGGATCTGGGTTGGTTTATGGCGATTGCCTTTGTGGTGCTGATTGTGGTGGGGGCGAGCAACGCCGTGAATCTGACGGACGGGTTGGATGGACTGGCGATCGGGTGCAGCAGTACCGTGGCCCTGGCGTATCTGGTGATGGCGTATATTGCCGGTCACCGGATCCTCTCGGAATACCTGTTTCTTCCCTACATCCCCGGTGCGGGTGAGCTGGCCGTTTTTTGCGGGTGCCTGCTCGGGGGCTGCCTTGGCTTCTTGTGGTACAACTGCCATCCCGCCCAGGTGTTTATGGGGGACACCGGCAGTCTCGCTCTGGGCGGGGCAGTGGCCATGGTGGCCATCCTGATCAAGCAGGAGCTGGTTCTGGTCATTGTGGGCGGGGTATTTGTGATGGAAGCCATGAGTGTGATCCTGCAGGTGGCTTCCTTTAAATTGCGCGGAAAACGGATTTTTGCCATGGCGCCGATCCATCACCATTTTGAAATGAAAAAATGGAGCGAGACCCAGGTGACGATCCGGTTCTGGATTCTCTCCATCCTGTTTGCGCTGCTCGGGATTGCCACGCTCAAAATCCGGTGATTCGCTGAGAAGACTTCACCACTAATTCAAGAAATGAGCAAAAACAATTCCAGTGATTCGAGTGCCGCTGTAGATGAGCCCGTGGTGCTGGTGCTGGGGCTGGGTGCCAGCGGAGAGGCGGCCGCGCAACTATTACGGCAACAGGGGCGGCGAGTGCGGGTAGCCGATGCCGGTATGAGCGCAGGGCTGGAGCAGAAGGCTCAACAGTTGCGCGCAAAAGGCTGTGAGGTCATGATCGGATCACGGAGCTTACCCGAGGGTCCGGTTGAACTGGCCGTCGTCAGCCCGGGCATTGCTGAGACCGATCCCTGGGTACTGGCATTGAGGGGGAAGGGGATCCCGGTTATTTCCGAACTTGAACTGGGGTGGCGTGCCTGCCGGAGCCGTATTCTGGCGGTCACCGGTTCAAATGGCAAAAGCACCCTCGTCAAATTGTGCTGCGAATCCCTTCAGAAGGCCGGCTTCAGCGCGATGCCGGGCGGCAATTATGGTACGCCCTTATCAGCCCTCGCCTGCTTGGAGCCCGCCCCGGAATGGGTGGTCATTGAAGTCAGTTCATTCCAGTTGGAGGCGGTCGAAAAATTTGCGCCCGATGCGGGCATCCTGCTGAATCTCAATCCCAACCATCTGGATCGACATGGCACGATGGAGCAGTATGCCGGAATGAAAGCCCGGCTGTTCCGGTGTATGGGGCCTCAGCAGGTCGCCGTGATTCCCGAGAACGTTCCCGCCCCGATCCGGGCGGCGGTGCCCCCCGGGTGCCGTGTGTCCACCTTCGGGCTATCCCCCCAGTCCTCTTTTTATTACGCGAATGGCAGCATTTGTGGCGCAAGTTTGAATCAGCCGGTGCCGGTGGGCGGGACTATTTTTGACAATGAGGTGATGGGGGTGACGGCGGCCGCCTGTGTGGCGGCGTTAGTGGGGGCCGGGGTCCAGCCGGACTGCGTCACCGCTGCCGCCAGGGGGTTTGAAAGTCTGCCTCATCGCATGCAAACCGTGGCGGAAATCGACGGAGTGACCTTCATCAATGACTCAAAAGCCACCAATTTGGCAGCCATGTCGGCCGGTGTGCGGATGACGCGGGGGCCTGTACGCCTGATCGCGGGCGGGTTGTTGAAAGAAAAGGATTTGGATCCGGTAAAAAAAATACTGGTAAACAAGGTGCTCGGTGTTTACATTATCGGGAAATATTCACTGGTCATGGCAGACGCCTGGAGAAATGATGTAGCGTGTGTGGTGTGTGCTGACTTGAAAGAGGCCGTGAATCGAGCTTGGCGGGACGCGAAAAACGGGGATGTGATTTTATTGTCGCCCGGGTGCGCAAGTTTTGACCAGTTCAAGGGATTTGAAGATAGAGGCGAACAGTTTTCGAGAATTGTACGGGATATACAAAAAGGAGAATAGGCAGTGAAAAAGGCGCGAATTATTGGTTCAGTAGTGGTGGTGGGTGGCTTGATGTTCAGTGCGGGCTGTGGAACAACACGTGTTAAGGAAGAGCCAACGACTCCTGTCGTGATGCCGCCGACAACGGAAGTGGTGGCACCGGTTGAAGTGAAGGCTGAGCCCAAAGTTGAAGCCGTGGTCGAATCCAAAGCCTATGTCGTCAAGGCGGGTGACAGCCTTGGCTCAATTGCCAAGCGCTACAAGGTGTCGACCAAAGACATCATCAAGTTGAACAGCATCACCAATCCCAACAAGATTCACGTGGGTCAGAAGTTGAAACTTCCCGGTAATGTCGAGCTGAGCGCTGCGGATGCGGCGACGGTGCCTGCGGCCAAGGGGGCTCACAAGAAGGTGGCGAAAGCTGCCGTGAAGTCCGCTCCGGTGACCGCCAGCGGTGATGTCTATGTGGTCAAGGCGGGTGATATGATCGGGAGCATCGCTGTGGCCCATAAGACCACCAGCAAGGCGATCAAGCAGCTCAATGCCTTGAGCAGTGACCGGTTGCAGGTTGGTCAGAAGCTGAAACTTCCTAAGGGTTCTGCCGGCGCTCCGGCCGCTAAAACAGAAAAAGCGGCTCCGGTTGATGCGGCGGTGACTCCGGATGCAGCCGTGGCCCCTGTGGCGCCTGCGGCCGAGGTCATTCCTCCCAAGTCAAATGATGTGCTGCATGTCGTGGAGTTGAATCAGGATTTGAACTCCATTGCCATGATGTACGGTGTCCGGGCTGAAGAAGTCATGACGCTGAACAATTTGTCTTCGCCTGACGTCAAGCCGGGGCAGACGTTGAAGATTCCTCCGCCCGTTGAGTGATGCGGAAAACGCCCACCATATTAGTGGGCATCGTTCTTTTGTTACTGGCGCTGGGCATCGTAATGTTGGCCAGCGCCAGTTCTGTTAAAGGGAACGCTGTCTACAAGGACGCGAACTATTTCCTCTTCCGCCAGTTGATCTGGATGGTCGCTGCGGCGGTGGCGGGTGTGGTGACGGCTTCGATTGATTATCATCAGTGGCAACGCTGGTGGATTCCGCTGTCTGTGTTCTCCGGACTCTTGTTGATCATGGTCCTGGTTCCCGGGATTGGTGCCAAGATCAATGGTAGCCATCGCTGGATCCGGGTGGGGCCCATCAGTACCCAACCCTCCGAGCTCGCCAAGTTCGCCATGGTGATCATGATGAGTTCCTGGATGACGCGGGTCGGCCTTCAGGGGCGCACCTTTAAAGATGGAATCCTCCGGCCGCTTCTCCTGTTGGCGCCCATGTTAGGTCTGGTGATTCTTGAACCTGATTTTGGCACGACGGTTCTTCTGGGTGTGGTCGGGGCGGCCATTATGTTTACAGGAGGAAGTCCGAAACGCTACCTCGCTATCCTGGGTCTGATGGGGATGCTGGTGTTTGCGGCGGCAGTGATGCATGACCCTGTCCGGGCCGGCCGGGTTTTGGCGTTTATGGACCCGGACAAATATCCCAAGGAGGCGTATCATCTCCAACAATCGGAACAGGCCTTTACCCTGGGCGGGGTCTGGGGGGTTGGGCTGGGGGAAAGCCTTCAGAAACATTTCTACCTGCCTGAAGCCCACACGGACTTTATTTTGGCGATTATTGGTGAAGAGTTGGGGCTGGCGGCAACGGTGCTCGTCGTGATTCTGTTTTCGGGATTTCTAGCGTGCGGGGCGGTGATCAGTTTTCAGGCACCCGATATATTCGGACGGCTGTTGGGCATTGGCTTTACGTTAATGACCTCGGTGCAGGCGGCGATCAATGTCGGCGTGGTGTCTGGCTGCCTGCCGACCAAAGGGCTTGCGCTTCCTTTCATCAGTTATGGTGGTTCGAGTTTGATTGTATCCATGATGTGCGTAGGGGTGTTGGTGAACATCGCCCGGCAGGGGGTGGTGCCGGAAGATTGTGCGGTCACCCGCGCTGTCGGCGACAAAGCCCGATGGATGTAACACTTGACGTGCTGAGCGGGCATTGATAGTGTTTGACCTCTTTTTGACGGGGTTTAGAAAAATAATCCTTCCCGGGGATTTTTCTAAATCAGATAACCGTCAGTCTTTTTTTCGGGGTGTAGCGCAGACTGGTAGCGCGTTTGGTTCGGGACCAAAAGGTCGCGGGTTCAAATCCCGCCGCCCCGACCATCTTAAAACACTTAAATATAAGGCGTTTTACTACTTTTCTTTGTCGTGTCTCCTATTCGAACTACTCCGAAAAAAGCAAATTGTTTGGCGTTTATTTGCCTAAAAACGAGTTTTGTGGCATAGTAATTCAAAGCAATTCAAATCATTGCGGAGGTGCCTAATGTCGCGACTTGAGATGCGGAAAACGTCGAAATGGTGGTACGGTGTCTGGTACGAAAATAGCAATAGACACGTAAAAAACTTGAGAATTGTGATCGAAGGTAAGCGACCGGCGGATCTGAATCAGGCCAGCGACCGGAGATTTGAGGCCTCCCGCGCCAAGGCGGAGGCTGCGCTCTCACAGCTCGCCGGTGACCCCCAAGATCAGAAACGCGCCGAGGCATTGGTCCAAACCCTCCACCAAATCAAAACCGGTCACCGCATCGGATCCGTGCCGTTGGCTGACATGTATAAGGAATGGGCGGCTTTACCGGGACGTATAACACCTACGCAGGGTCACCTCAAATGGGTTGAGAGCGTGCTGCAACGATTTACGAATTATCTAACAACAGCTCACCCCCGAATTGTTGAGATGGGGCAGGTGACGGCCGTTGCCGCGTCGGATTTCATGGTGGCTCAAGCGGCACGTGGGGTGTCTGGTCGCACTTATAATGAGATGCTATCCACCCTGAAGAGTGTTTTCAAGAAATTACGCCGTAAAGCTGGTTTGGCCGAGAACCCATTCGAGGATATTGAGACTCGGCAACAAGACACCCGACATCGCATCCCCTTTTCGCCTGAAGAACTCAAAAAGATCGTGGACACCTCCAAGACAGACCCCTTCTGCTACCCCCTCATTGTAACGGGAGTTTGCACGGCGATGCGTCGAGGGGATGTGTGCTTGCTTAAGTGGAAGGATGTGGATCTCCAGAACCGTTTTATCACGGTAAGGACCAATAAAACTGGATCCACTGTCTCAATACCCATCTTTCCAATGCTCTATGACGTACTTGCTTCCCAGCCACAGACATCAAGCTATTGCTTTCCTGACGCAGCTGAGATTTACGAAAAGAATCCTGATGGCATCAATCACAGGCTGAAGAAGGTCTTTCGGATGGCCGGATTCACGGATGACGAGAATGATGATAGCACACCTCCCCTGACGGATACGGAGAAACATGACCGTGGTACGGCGGCGCTGGTCGCTCTGACTGACAAGGATCACACGGCAAAGGTCAGAGAGACTATGAAGAAGGTATTTGACCTCTACGTGAATGGAGGCACCGTCAACACGATTGCCCAGGAACTTGGAATTGTAAAAGGCTCGGTATCACTTTATTTGAAACGGGTAGAGGAAGCAGTAGGGTTTAAGGTGGTTCGGCGCTCTTCCGTTCGTAAGCCACAAAAGAAAGAAGAGGGCGAAGCCAAGAAGGATGACGAGGGGAAAGTAAAACAGGTCAGTTACAAGGTAAACCAGCGTGGCTTCCATGCCTTCCGCGCCACCTGGGTTACGCTGGCGCTGACAGCAGGCGTTGCCATTGAATTAGTACGCCGGGTGACAGGCCATGCAACTGTTGAAGTCGTGCTGGGGAACTACTTCCAGCCAGGGCGTGAGGACTTCAGGAAAGCGCTACAGGATGCGATGCCCGCATTGTTGACAGCGGGTGGGGCGCCGAGTCGGGACGATCAGATCCGTGAAATCGTCATGAACTCGACTGGGAAGACATGGAAGCAGGATCACGTTAAGATTCTTGCGCTTCTCCCCAAAACGGAAATCTGAAAGCGTTTGAACTCGAGACGAGTAGCTTGACTCCCGAAAAGTATCGCGTACTCTTTCGACATGTGCCAAGTGACGACATCGTCCATTAATGCTGCCGTTCACCAGGCTAAGCCAAGCGAAATACCTACACCCGTAGGTGCAAAAGAGTTCTTCAAGTTTGATGATAAGACCCTAACTACAGCAATCGAGGCTGAGCTAAACAATATTGCTAAACGCCTTGGCGTCCCGGAAAGTTTTAAGGTGGAATTTCTGGATAGTATGGACCGTCCGTGTCCCCCGGATCTCTCGACTGTTCAAGAATGTTTCCGTAACAACTGTACCGTGATGGCCAAGATCAGGCTGACCCCTGCAAACGGGATGCAGTGGGGGCATGTCGACATTCCTTTCCTTTACCCCTACCACGGGGTATTTGTCACAAGTCGAGGTAACGGTACGCTGGACAGGCCACCAAATGCGCGAATGATGGTATGGCACTCATTACTCCTCCGTCGCCCAGGCCTGTGGCTATTGAGGGAGCGCAAGCAGGGTGCTTTCGAAAAGTATTTGGAACTCAGTTTACCGCAGGGTGGAATCTGGCGAGCCGGGAAACCAGTGAAGGTAAAATATCCCCAGCTCACCCGCTGGTTGTTCCCGCAGTCACAAATCAAGGCATGTCTGGATGCAATACAAGACTCATATCCCTCTGGTTACGTGAAATTAACTGCGTTGCGTGAGTACGCGGATTCTGCGCCTATCATGGTTCAGAAGAGCTCCCTCGATAACATAGATCTTAGTGCGCTCGAGTTCAGCACGGATGACGACCAGGCATTTTACGACATGGATCATCTGGAGACCCGACGGCTTTACACATATGAGCTGTTCCTGACCGAAGGGATTGTGCAACTGATTTGTAGTGACTGGCTCGACGAATCTGGCAAGCCTCATTCTGGTTTCTGGGAGACAGTTAAGGAACCAGGGGTTAAGAATAGTAAGAAGATCAGAGGCACGAAAACAAACAAACCTGCCAGAATTGATGGCCTCCGCATTTGGGGCCGCCTCCGTCAGAAAATGACCCCCAAGCATGGGTATGTATACCTCCGACCTTTCGAATGCACTAACGCTGTAGATGCAATCTCGTCCCTGACGGCTTTCTTTCGTTTTGGAACGACGAAGGAAGCTAGGCAAAACCACCCTTCTTTTGAGAACCTAGTTTGCCCTGTCCAGACCCCTGAAAGTGAGAAGGTGGGGCTTACACTGCATCTCGCATCCAGAACACAAGTTAATGCCGCAGGACATCTGTCATCCGCTCCCGGCGAAAATGGTCTGGGTTACGCAGCATCACTACTCCCGTTCTACCAACATACCGATGCTGCTCGATCTATGGTAGGTGCGAAGAATCTGGTTCAGGCCCTCCCTGTCCGTGACGCGGAACCACCCCTCATTACAACCGGAGGGGAATCTGCACTGCGTTTGGCACTGAAGCCCTTGAATGAAGCCGGCTTGTTTTCTGTGGATGGTCGATCCCCTGCAGCCGAGAGGTTCTTCTCGCCCGGCCGCAACCTGCTGGTCGCCTACATGCCATGGTATGGCCTCAACTATAATGACGCCATTGTTGCCAACGCAGACCTGCAGGATCCATTGGCGTACACCCGCGTTAAACACTACCGGAAATATCTGCGCCCCGGCACCACCGTTGAGATCTTGACTAGGTTTACAGGCGCCGTGCTCGCTTTGAAACAACCTTTCGTTGAGGCCGGAGATGTTATTGCCCGTCTTAACGACGGGAAACTGGAGACGACGGTGAGATGCCAAGTACAGGGCGAGGTCACCGTGCGTTTTCACCCAGCCGAGCCGCCTTACGGGGGAGTCATCGAGTGGGATATCGAGACAACAATACCATTAGGCGTGGGCGATAAATTAATGGGGCGACACGGAAACAAGGGTGTGATCTCCGCAATGCTTCCGGCTAGTCGCATGCCGCATTTGCCCGTCGATGCCCGACTTGGTGCCCTTAGTGGCCGAGCTGTTGATCTGGTTCTCAATCCGATAGGCGTGGCGTCACGTATGAACATTGGCCAGTTGATGGAAAGCCATGTCGGGCTACTTCATAAACTCGGGGTTCAGGATCTACCATCGGATATAGGGGCTCCTTTTAAGAAATTCAATGTCGATGCACTACGGGATCATTTTCGAGCTATCAACCAAAGCCATGATTCCTTGATCGATGACTTCGGACGCATGAGGCTCACCTTAACAGGTGATGGGGCCTTAGCTGTTGTAACAGAATGGCCCGTTGTTGTCGGGTTCCAGTACATTGTGCGTCTGGATCAGATCCCCACCGATACTGCGCACGTGCGCGGTGTACGCCTCTCGGAAAATGCATATAATCCAGTTACCGGTCAAGCGACGAAGGGGCGCCGGGCCAAAGGCGGAATGCGCCTGGGGTCATTAGAAATGAAAGCTTTGGACGCCTATCAGGCCTCCGGATTGATGGATCACTACCTGACGGACTCGTTTATGCCAAGCGGGAGCTCGGATACGACGAGTCAGACGTACGCTGCAATACGCGACATGCTATTTGCCACAGGCATTGTACTGGCCAACGATCCAGATGATAAGCAGACAGGTAGTCTGCGGTGGGCAACCGACCAGGATGTTGTGGATAGATGTCGTGAACTCCAATATCTGCCGGGCACGGAAGCGCTCAAACCGGCGATGCGAGGTGCCTTCAAATGTCCGGAGTGTGGCGAGTGCCTAGACGAAGGTCAGGTATTCGAAGGTGCATGGCTGGGGCAAAGATCGACAGAATATGGCGTGAGGGTAGAGGATCTACTACGTCATAAGAAAGTCCGACTCAACGCTGTTAAATGGGAGATTAAACTCAAACCTCGTGAGCGTTTTGGGGTGATGCAACTACCTTTGTCGCCCGACTCAACACGTGTTGATGCTGCATATAAGTTATCCCCTCAAGGAAGTTTGCATGTTAAGTTCAAGATCGATGGTTCAAAGTACCATGCTTATAGGCGCGATTTCGTCGGGCAAGGGAAATTCGGCCCATCACTTAGTCTCGATGAACTGCTCGGATTACCGCTGACATGCGTCGAACATAAAAATAAACAGCTTGAATGGACGCCCCCCGCTGAGGACAAGCAAGCCACTTCTACCAAGCATCCCGGCCGGTGTATGATTCAGACTTTCGGTGGTCTCGCTGATCCAAGTACCTTCAAAAATGAATCGTGCGATTGGGGTTATATAAGTCTACCTTTTCCTATTGCCAATCCAGAGGGTAATTCTGCCGCTTCAGGTGAAAATTCCAAAGTTATTGATGCCGCGACCTGTTACGGGAAAAGGATTAAGCGCCCCCCTCTGACTAAACTGCCGGTATTGCCATGGCGATACCGCAAAGGTATTACGCTAGTAGATGGCCCCACGATACCCTACAAACTGACACTAATATATCAATGTATCGCGGGAGCCTTGTTGTCAGATAAAAGTGATGAATTAACCAAGAATGTCCAAAAACTATTTTGGAATCTGCGCAAACAACTGCAAGGTAAAGATGGATTGATTCAGTATGAAGGATTGGGCCGGCGTGTTAACAATTCTGCGCGGTTTGTGGCTGTGCCTAATCCTGCCCTGGGGTGGGATGAATGTGAATTACCCATTGAGGCTATGATCAGTTTGTTTGATTGCCGGCCCAATGATTTGAAGCAGGTTTTGGAGAAGATCCCTTGTAGTGAATTCACGGATCAGGCCGACATGCTCCGTGAAGTATCGAGATGTTTGGAAGGTTATATCTGGCCGACAAGGATCTCTCAAAAACTGATTACCCCAATTCAAGCGGTTGTTCGCCATTTCTTGGAAAAATCCAAACCCCTTATTCTTGTAAACAGGCAGCCTTCGCTCCACCGTTATAACGTCAAGGCGCTGCGACCAGTCATCTTTGCGAAAGCGAAACCATCACTTGATGATAGGATCAGTAACCAAGGGTGGAGTGTCGTACCGCCGCTTGTCATATTCGTCAACCCTTTGATCTGTGTGTCAACGGGGCTCGATTATGATGGTGATACCATCAGTGTATTCACCGTTCCCTCCGCATTAGCTGGTGAGGCCAGCAAACTCATGCCTTCAGCGTGTGGTAACCTACTCTCTGTCGCCACAGGCACCCCTGTAATGGAATTCGATCAGGACCTGGTTCTGGGATCCTACTTGATTTCACAGGATCAAGTCTTGCGGGAGGAATTCACCAACAAAATTCTTCAAAAGGATTGTTCTGATTGCGCAGACTTGTCTGGCGCGCCTGACTGGGATGCCGATGTCTGTAAGACACTGCTTTCACATTTCTGTTCCGCTCACAGTTCAGACATTTCGTGTCGTGTGACCGCCTGGATGCAGATGGCTTTCAAAGTGATCACCCTTAAAGGCGTCTCTTTCGGTTTCTTGGATTTGCTGTCGTGTAAACCTCAGGCCATCAGCGAACGGATTGAAAAACTGCAGAATAACCCGATATCTATTGCGGTCGACGGTTCTGATGAACTAGGAAAGCGTAATGTCGAACTGAATGGGGAGATCGAAAGACACCTACATGGTATTGTCAGTCGAGGCAGTCAAGAGCCAGGTTACAGCTGGGCAGCTATGGTGATCAGCAAGGCGCGAGGGGACAAACAAGCACGCCAATTGATCGGTGCAAGAGGTTATCTTGCACCCGGGGATGTTCGGTTCCTGGCTGATCCAGTGGATTTCTTCTTTCCCGCGTCCCTTGTTGACGGTATGGATCCCCATACATCATTCCTTGCTGCAATGAATGGCCGGTCTTCCATGGTGGACAAGAAGATTGAAACCGGTAAGGCGGGTGGTTTTGCAAAGCGACTTGCCCTAACCTTTTGGAATTGGCGTGTGAAGACAGGCTCATGCGAGCAATCACAAGACCCCCGGTCCCCTGCTACCTGTAAATGGGGTGTAGATAAACTTATTTGCTCAAGTTGTTATGGCCTGCTTCCTGATAAAACCATCCCGCCCGATGGGTATCCTGCCGGGTTAATTGCTGCTCAAAGTATAGGGGAGCGTGGCACTCAACTTGCCCTGAAAGTCTCGCACAGTGGCGCTCGGGAAATGGAGATTGAGGAATTTGAAAAGGTATTAAGAGGGAAAGAAAACTTTAAACTTAAATCCGGCCCGGAAGAGTTACTCTCCTACCTTGATAAAAATTTCAAAGCCCTTGGAAATATTGAGATGCGGCACCGTCTCTTGTTGTGGCGAATTATAGCTTCGTCTGATAATCATACCTTTAATTCAACCTTTACGCAGGAAACAAAATCAAATGTATTCGCCGGATTGGTCGGTAAAGATCTCTGGCATTACATATCACGAGCAATTTTTAAGGGTTTCAAAGCAGATGAATCTAGTGCGTTGACCAAAGTAATCAGAGGATTTCCAGGCAAGTATGAATTGAAGCCAGCGAGCAGTACGGCTATCCAAACCGGATCACTTGTAGGTCTGCCCGTTTTACCATTTGTAGTTCCAGTTGGCGGCATCCCGCAGGTAGCTACGCCAGGTCATCTGAATGCAATGCTTTCCACCCTCAGAGATGCTGATGATGACAATAATACCTCCGGTGATCCAAATGAAGATGCGCCCGTGTCTTACGACGAGGATTATGAATCTGAGTATCCTCTCTGGGCTAACGAAGGTGAATATGATATCGAGCCTGAAGAGACTGATGATGGGCCGCATGATGACAATGATGGGCTGGTTGGAAGTGGGAACAAAAATAAGAATACACCTACCTTGGATGCTATTAGCGGTGTAGTCAGTTTGGTTACTGGAAAAGGTAAACAGTGTAGGGTTGAAATACCGTCCCAGCGCCAATCTGGTTCGAATATTGTTCTACTGGCGAATTCGTTCTGTGCGCACCTTGCCGCCGAATACCCACAGTTTTTAGATGAGGGAGCTTCGGCAAACCCTTCATTAGGCGATCGCAAGACTCTGTTGGAAATCCTGAAATCGAAGAATTCCACTCTATCTAGCCTCACAGAGTCAAATATGTCTGAGTTTGTGAAGCATGCCTGGTTGTTCCTTCCAGACCGCTGCCTACCTGTTTCTAGCCTCTTCTGCGGAGCATAGATCCGGCAATTGCCGGATATTACCCCTCCCGATTGACTCCTCCGCAACATGCGAACCGCAACATGCGAGAGGCAATATACTAATCGTCAAATAACTATGTAAGCTATTGTGGAAGAGCAGTATACGTCGAATACTGTTAGTAGTTATTTGCGAGTTTGCCACTCTTATTGCAGGAAAACCATGCCCAAATATTTTGCACACCACACCCATATTACAGAAAACATTTCCTCAAAAATATCCTGCCAACACATTCAACAGCAACAGGTTGCAGTTTACCAAATAAATCATTCCGGTCTTGCCATTTTTGGCATGCCGACCCTTCGCGTGCCTTTGGCATGCGTTGCGATACTTCGATCTGTTAACAACACCGAACCAGGCATCTGGAAATCGGTGCAACCGGCATATTGCCGGAGAGGAATATTCGTATGGAGAGTAAAATTAGTTCAATTCGTGGCGTTATTGCGGCATTCGGGTTCGAAAAGGAGCGCATTGATAGGGCACTAGCCGCACTACAAGGTGACCCACTACCAGGTCACCAGGAGGGGGTGGAGGAACCCTTGCTTACACCTATCCAACTCGGCAAAAGGTTGGGTGTTAGTCAAACATCGCTGTGGCGCATGCAACCGCCATTTATCCGGGTAGGACAGCGCAAGCGCTTCGTCTGGAACGAGATACAAGAATTCTTGAAAGCCACAGGCAAGGCGGTGGCGGCGTGAATGGGGCACTACCAGAGTGGGCGATTGCGGATCTCTGCCGGTCGGGGATCCCTTTGGAGGAGGCCCTTGAAGCGGGATTCCACGGTGTGAATCCAGATCAAGTTCGCGGGTTATTAGGATTCTGTCCGGCGGACATGCCCGAAGCATATACGATTCCGTTCATGGACCCGGCCACTGGGCTGGCGATGATGACGCCCGACGGGAAACCTTTCGTTCGGGTCAAGCTTCGGAGCCCGATCCGGATGGGTGAGGGGGAGGCAAAATACCTATCACCGCGAGCTGGCGGAACGCATGTCTACATCCCACAGGCCGCGCATCAGGCTGTGTTGGCTGGGGCGCCACTGGTCATTACCGAGGGCGAGAAAAAGGCGTTGAGTGCCACTCTGGCCGGCATCCCGACCTTCGGGCTCACTGGAGTATTCGGTGGCCAGGATTCGGCAACGCGGGACATTCATCCCGACCTCGCTCCCTACCTGAAGCCGGGTTCCGAATTGACGTTTGTCCTGGACAGCGACGCTGCTGTAAATGTGAACATCGCGCTTGCTGCGCACCGGTTCAACGCGGCGGCCTTGAAAAAAGGCTGCCAAATTAAAGTGGTGGTATTGCCATCTCATTTTGAAGGGAGACTTTCATGAAAGCTGGCATGGACGATGTTCTCGTTCGTGATGGCGCCGTGCGGCTGAGAGAGGTCCTGGCGGGGGCTGTGCCGCTGAACGGGACCGTGGCTGAAGTCTATACAGTCTGGATGCTCCGGTTCTGCGGGCAGTGTAAGGCCGCTGGCGTCGAGCCGCAGTCGTTGGCCCAGGAAATCATCCGGAAGGGGTTCTACGATCATGTTACTTCGACCACACGGCGCACGATTATCAAGCAGTTGGAAGCGGCCTGGCCAGAATTGGTTGTGACCATCAGGGTGGCCATCCGGGCCAAGATGGATGCCGAATTCGCTGCGGTGGTCGTGCCTGAGAATGGCGGGGAAGGCATCACGAATGGCGCCCATGTCAAACTCCCAGGGTTTGATCTGCCCGGCAGGGTGGATTCCATCGAAGGCGATGTGGTGTTCTGTTTCGAGCCCGGCTCGGTCTATTCCAGCCGGCCATTCTTTAAGAACCATCTCGAGACAACGGAAAAAGCCTCAGCATCAGGAGTGTCTGGTGCAAATGCGGATATTCGCGCCAAACTCTGGGGGGTCGCGCAGATTCCGAAGTTGTCGGCGCCTGAACGAAGCCAACAGATTGCTGCGGAGGTTCTCGAGTGGCTGCACGGGCGTGGAAGCTTTTATTTCCATGTCGACCACCCGGACTTCGCCAGTGTTATGTTCTTCGATGCAGAGCGGAAGCTGCTCCTGCCTGCGCAGAGTGATTCATTTCTAGCTTGGTTATCGGACTGTCTGGGGATCAACCGGGCTGACCGAACCTTTAGTTTCATCCAGTCTGCAGTGGAGACTGAGGGATTATCAGAGCGTGCCACACCAATTGAGCCATCAACCTTTTGGGCCGTTAGGCCGGGTGTGATTTATCTTTCATCAGGGCCCGGCCATATGGCGCGTGTCTCTGCCGAGGGGGTGACCATGGTCAATAACGGGACAGATGGGGTCTTGTTTCCCTGCGGCGCAACCCTTGCGTCATGGAGTCTGGTCGAACCACAGGATCCCTTTGAAAGATGCCGGCTATTCAGCGACATGTCGACGACGGCCCCTCACGGACGTGACCTGTTCAAGATCTGGGTGATGAGCCTACCGACCAACCAACGAACAAAACCACCCCTGGTGATCTCGGGTGACGTGGGTAGTGGTAAAACGCGTTTGATTCGGGGGGTGTTCGAGCTCTTTGGCATTCCGGACCGGATCAACGCGGTTCTGAAGGACAAGGAAGACGACTTTTGGTCGGGAGTAAACGTGGGTGGGTTGTCCTGCGCTGACAACGCCGACACCAAAGTAGAGTGGTTCCCGGATGCCTTGGCGATCGCCTCGACTGGTGGTTCGCGTGAAAAACGAAAACTCTACACAGACTCCGATAATGTGATCCTCAAGGCGCGGGCGTGGGTCTGTGTGACGTCGGCGAACCCGTCCTTCGCTTCTGATGCAGGTCTAGCGGATCGCCTTTTGGTGGTGCGCCTGGACCGTCGGAAGGGGGACACCGCGGAGTCCATACTGTCTGACGAGATTGCCCAGAATCGCGATGCAGGATTATCCTTTATCGCCCATTCCTTGTTGCGTGCGTTGGCGGACCATGAGTCGGTTCCGGGCGGTCTAAATAGTCGCCACCCCGACTTTGCCGAGATGGCTATCAGGATCGGGCGTGCCGTAGGGCGTGGCGATGAGGCCGTGATGGCGTTGAGGGCGGCTGAGGCTGACAAGGGGATGTTCAGCATCGAAAATGATAATGTTGGTGCCGCCTTGCTGGAACTCGTCCGCGCAGGGTCGTTTAAAGGAACTGCGGCGGAGCTTGTGGTCGCCATCACTAGAGTGGATCCATCCTTTGTGGGTAAACTTTCGCCAAAAACGCTTTCAAAGCGCATGTCAAAACTGTGGCCCCATCTCGAACGGGTCTTTAAAGTCACGCAGGAGCGGGACACCCATACGAAAATGCTGAAATATACTCTTCAACCACCCGAATCTGCGGTGATTGCGGTGATTGAAAAGCCGTTTCCGGTAAACCCCTCACGTAAGAATTATATTAAAAGTCTGCCAGAAGTGCCCTCTGAATCACCGCAATCACCGCAAACCAATGGGATGCCGTCAGAGGGTGTAGATTCATCTCAGGCCTGTGTTTGCGCATCTGAACTGGATTGGAATGATGAGAAAGTGAGGGTCGCATGAAGATTGATTTCAATGATTTAAAAATCAATACATCCGTCTGGAAACCGTCTGTGGGACGGGTTGCAGATTGCTTCTCCTATGACACCGAAACCACGGCCGTGGACGATCCTCAGATTATCCAGGATTATGTGGTTGGTTCTGTTTGTGACGGGGAGAACGCTTATTTCGTTCGGCGGCAGGACCTCCAGGCGTTCTGGGAGGTGCATCAAGACTGCCGTGTGTTCATGCACACGGCTTCCTTTGATTTGGAAGTCACCACCAAGGCTTGTGGGTTCGACTTCCTCCCAATGGTGGATACTGGGCGTATTATCGATATTAGCATCCTCTACCGGCTGCTTAAGACGGCTAAAACGGGAGATGTTGCCCATCGATATAGCCTCGATTGGATGACAAAGGAATTGCTCGGGGTGGAATTGGATAAAGATGAAACAGTTCGCAAGGGATTCGGACAATTCCTTGAGGGGGGTAGCGTTAATTATCAAGCAATCCCTCCAGAATACCTTGTGTATGCGGCGCTGGACGCCACGGCGACCTTCGTGTTGGGTTGTCGTATGGAATTGGACGTCAATTCGCTTCAAATGCCCTACAACCCCACGCAGAATATTGGGTTTGGCGACCTGGGGCACGACATCCAACTGAAAGGCGATGTTGCGTTACGTGCCATTGAGCATCGTGGAATGTGTGTTGACCTCGGCGTTGTCGAAAAACTCGACCAAGAGTTGGTTGCAGGGATTGATAAAAGCAAAACCGTGTTGGCTCAGTATGGTTATGTCCCTGGCCGGCCTGGTACCAAAAAGGTTTTCAATGGGATTGTTGCCCCGCTGGCAAAGGAACGAGGGTTAGTTTTATACGTAACCCCGAAATCCAGGGATGCATGCCAGTCCGCCGATGCCCTCGCCCCGATGGCCGATCACGAATTCGTTGGGGCCTTCCTCGAATTCAAGGAGCAGGACAAATTGAGGTCGACATATGTCGATCATTTGCGCGAATCAGGGGGGCATATCTTTCCGAGGTATAATCTCCTGGTGCGAACCGGGAGGACATCCTGCTCAAAACCCAACATTCAAAACCTCCCGCGCAAGGGTGGTGTTCGTGAATGTCTGATCCCGTCACCCGGTCATGTGCTTATTGCGTGTGATTATTCGACTTTGGAATTATGCACATTGGCTCAGATATGCTTCAGCCGGTATGGCCAGTCTCATATGCGTGAGCTGATAAATGCGGGGGTGGATCTTCACCGGCATGTCGCAGCAATGATCTTGGGGAAGCCTGCGGATCAAATCTCAAAGGAAGACAGGCAGAAAGCAAAAGCGGTTAACTTTGCCCTGCCTGGCGGCATGAGTGCCAAGAGTTTGGGTGGTTACGCGGCTTCGGCCTATGGTGTCCACCTGACTGTGGAGGAAGCTGAAAGCTGGCAAACCAAGTGGGTGGATCTATTCCCCGAAATGGAGCTTTATCTGGACACAGGCAACACGCTGGATCAACTGGGCGCTGAACTCGACTTGGACTCCTTCCCTGGTGGTCATCTCAGGTCAGAAGCTGCAGCTGCCATCATGATGCGGGTCGCTGGCGGGAAGTCTGAGTCCTCAATGGGACGTGAGTTCAGTCCTGAGGAAATCAATTGGGCCTGGGAGCAGATCGAAAATAGTCCAGCTAATCGGTATAAAATCACGCGTGAGGCCATCAAGACTCGTCAGGGTTCCCGGCTACTTCAGCGCTTGATTGTCCCAGGCACAACCGTGTCGATTCCCACGGGGCGGGTGAAGTCCAACTGTCGTCGCAACCAGGAATTGAACATGCCATTCCAAGGCCTCGCTAGTGATGGCGCCAAGTTGGCCTTATACGAATTGAACCGCGCCGGCTACCGGGTGGTTGCCTTCATCCATGATGAGGTCCTTGTGGAGGTGCCGGAACGCGATGATTATCGGGAGCCGGCTGAAGACATCTCCAGGATCATGATTGCGGCTATGAAACAGGTGTGTCCGGACGTGGAAATCCGGACCGAATTCGCGGTGATGCGGCGTTGGGACAAGGCGGCGAAGGCTGTTTATGATGCCCAGGGACGGCTGATTCCGTTCGGGTGAGTGATACCGGGGCTGCTCGTGTGAGCAGCCCCTTTTTAATAATAGGAGAGGAGATAGTATGCAAAGTGATGCAACGAAACGATTGGATGATTTGACTGAACAATTAACCGACTTCCCTGACAGCGAGGCGCCGCCGATCCCGGAGGAGTGGCTCAAGGCATCCAGGGGCCAGAATGAGACGGAGGTGTGCGATGAGTGATTCCACCAGTATTATGGAGGAAACGTGGGAAGCCGAACTTGAACGCCAAGAGCGGGAAGACGAGCGGCGGGCCGCGCTTGCGTATGCTGAAAGTTTGCGTGTAGCCTACGCTGACCCCGATGCGCCACCCAGGGCGCCCGACTCAGTAATTCAGATGACCGGTACATCACGGGAAGTGGCTCCGGGCGCGATTGGTCAGCTCTTGATGGCGCAGGTGATAAAATCGTCCGCCCTGAACGTGGCTGACATGTTGAATATGATCCAGATCTTGGAGATACCGCGGGACACCATGGTAATGGGTGTTGATGGCACCGATGGAACCGATACCTACCTGGTCACTTATGCCGATCCAGATGGGCGGAATCAGACGATCGATCTGGGCCCCAACCGTGTGCTGGCGGAGTGGGCCGAGGCGATCCTAGCGGAGCGCAGATGGCGTGCGTCACCCAGTGCAAAACGCTGGCAGCATCCGAGGCCGTCGGATCTCGTGTAAGCCGGGGTGGGCGCCAATCGACCAGAATCGTTTGGCGCCTCCGGTGTTATGGTGGATAGAGGTTCATTCTGGTAAATCAGTCCAGATCTTATCTAGGAATTCGACTAGTTGAGGCATCCCCGCCACATAGTCATTTGCAGGTTTGCCTTTAAGTGTGTTTACCTTAAACCGTTTTGTCGAATTGTATAGCGCATTTGCTATTGAAGGAGCAAGTTGTGAGTCTAAGTCAAAAAACGATATCACAGACTCCTTGTCTACTATTAACCATTGAACGGTACAACTCAAGAATGCGCAACGCTCCGAGCTTCTGAGTAAAAACGTTCCCATTTTTGATAACTTGTAGCCAGCAAACCCGCAGTCAACATATTTTCCGGGATTGCCTCCAGAAGATGTATAGCCCTGTATCTCCCTGAGATTATTTCTTGAATTCTCATGCGGCCTAATAAAGACACAATCTTTGAATTGTGGTGTGGAGCATATATCTACGGGACCATAGAAGATAGTATTCTGAAAACACTTAGTGTTCTGATCAGGGCCGCTATATGTGTGACAGGACCCTCCTTTATCTATCGAAAGAAATGGGAGACCGACTATAGATGTCGGAGTGTATGAAATACGCCCGAGATTGATGGCGATAGACCCTGCTGTCGGGATTACTTTAACACCTCCCTGTATAACGCAATCTTTGTCGAAAATGCAGAGACCCTCAACTTTCAGGTCATGTTCAATTCGACCTTGAATTCGTCGGGGCTTTGAATCAAGAACAGTCTTCCAGTGCTCAATTAATCTTCGCACTTTCTGGTTCTGAATTTCTGGTTTTAGGTTAGGGTCGTTGACGACTGGTCGGTCTTTACCCTGTTTTTCCGTGATTAATACATCCCCCTTGTTTTCGATAGGTTTAGCCTTTGGGATAAGTTGAGAAATGAGGTCTATCTCGTTTTTGACTAGCTGGGCGTCTTCGATTTTATCGGTCGCCGTCAATTCTTTCATTAACATATCTAGTCGCACTATGTATTGCTTCTGCAGGAGGGTCATCCGTTGATTCCGTTCAGACTCAATGATCTGAATTAATTTTTGATATCCAGAAACTTTCTCGGTCGAGGCTTGTTGAGCCTGATTGTCAGGAATCATGGGGTAGGAGAAGGTTTGCTGCTCTTTCTGTAGGACTAGGTAAGCGTCCATATCCCCCTTAGTTTTATAGTCGTGCATCAGATTGACCAGGGCATTTGTGTATTTCTCGAAAGTGGAGCTTTCGATTCTATTCTTTTCTAGGTCGTACTTCCCCCTGAGTGTTTTTACAATATTAACTTCATCAGCATTGACTGAAGTCGAGATAATGACGGTCACTATAGACAGGATAGTAAAGAGGGTATTTTTCGGGGTATGTTTCACGGGAAAATATTCCTTCATCAAATGAAGACATTTTGTTTCAACTGGAATTACCTTACCAAGTATTTCAGGATAAGGTATAAAAGATTAGGCATAGTAATCATGTTTACAAAGCATGTCTGTTCAGGTGTTGGAACGGCAAAAATCAGGGCGGTAGCTGATAACGGGTGGCGCACGGTTGGCGTACGCTTACCTTGACTTGCGCATAACCATTTGCTATCCTGTTATTTACATCAAAGCACCACTCCGAATCCCAATAATCATTCCCGGGGTCGTTATGTCGAGGTGGTGCGCATGTTCCAGAAAAACCTAGAAGTTCAGTCGGCTCAGCCGTGTGCAGCGGTGCCAGATCTGTTGCGACAGATCTCACCTCGACTCGCTATCGTGTTTAATGCGATAGGCTGTTTGAAGTCACGGCCTTGGCTCGGGCAGAACCATAATGGTCGTGGGGAACCTTACCGATTGCTTAAGTGCTGTCCCAGTCCTCATCAGCAAATCTATTTCTATCTTGGTAGGCCATCCCTATTTGAAATTCAACTGCTCTCCAGTTACATCCAGACCCATTGGCCACAGGATGAATCATGCTTTCAGATACGTGAAAGAACAGGCGTTCGGAAACGGCTCCGGCAGAAGATCGCTGAGTTGGCGATCAGTCTGGGGTATCGGATTCGTGGCCATAATATGTACAGGAGACGATGATGTTTAATCGAGTATTGGATCCGATTCATGAATTTCGTACGGACCTGGTTCTCCGGGCGAGGACCGCAACGATCGAGGATTCATATCTGTAGAAGGTTTTGATCACCAGATCATGGATCGCATTCGGTTATGAGAAACTGGGGGATTACCTCCAGTATGAGTTGGGACTAACGGCGGAGCGCGCTCGCGATTGGGTCGCCACAGCAATCCGCAGGAATCTTGAATCCGAGGCACTATATGGGTTACCCCTGCCGGCCTGAACGAACGTTGGAGTTGCTCGCGTTGCTGGGGGAGCTTCGGGAGAACGACGTGCAACTAGTACGGCTTCATACCGACCGTCTTGCGAGGATCTCTGCCCGTTCGCAGCGCCGGACTGTGGCTACGTTAAGGGGCCTTCGAAGAGCGCTTAAGGCAACAGAAGCGTCCATCGGGAAGATCGAGCGCGCTATGGAGAATAGATGAACGACATAATCACCCCCGTGGATGACCCGATTGGCTTCCAGCTCGACTGGCGCCACCGTGTTGCCACTGCGGCCGAACGCATGCTGCCACTGATGGGACGTGACCCCGATTTGAAGGCCGTTTACCAGCATTTACACCAGCGCCCCAACCCCGCTGTAGAGCGCATAACGGGGTGGCACGGCACCATAACGGGCCAGCTCGTGGAAGCGTATCTAGTCACAGGATCACCAGTAGAGGCGATTGCGGTAGAGTTGGGGTTGGAGGCCCAGGATGTCCGTCTTTACGGCCAAGTATTCTGGGCCCTTAGGGATGCACAGGATCGACCGCTGCGAGGGGTTCTGATGCGCCTCAGGGCGGCATTACCACGTGAGCCGGGTGAAGATGACCGCTTGATCCGTGCAGCCCTCCTGGGTGGGCTGGAAGGCCTCAGGGGGCAGACTGGTGCTCGTGATCACAGTGATCTCAGCGCCCTAGTAACTGCAGAATTAACCCGTCGTGTGGTGGCGGGAGAGATGAAGACCGGAGACCTGATCCGTCTACGCTCGCATGACCTGATGCTTCGGAAGATTGAGTTGGATTCTCGTGATGGACAGCAGCAGGATCAGGACGCCACCCGGTTGTTGCTGGATCTGCTTGGACAGACCGCGCCACGTATGAAACCCGTCGATCAGACTGCTGAACAACTCCGGGCGGCCGATGTGCTTCTGAGGGGTAGGATTGATTCCCAGCGACAGGCGACGGGGATTGGTGTCGTCGATGCGGGTGGGGAACGAAGGCTGGATTCGATGTTGAAGCGGGTGTAGTGGAGAAACTGTTTGAAATGAATCGGCGCCCAGGGAGAGGAGAGTGGTGATATTGGTGAATTTCAAAACTTGAATAGCGCGTTCAATGTCATCAACGGGTTGGCGGTTGATGGTTATCGTGGGCCGGAGGGCCGGGATAACGTTCAACGGGTTAGCGGAAACGTACGGCGGGTTAGCGGAAACGTACGGCGGGTTAGCGGAAACGTACGGCGGTCGCTTGAGGCCAGATTCAATCGTGTACCGGGTGTACCAGGTGGAAAACTCGTCCATACATAACCTAAACATGTACCTATATACGCGTGAGAAACCTGAATAATATGAGGGTATTCTTATTATTCAGGTTATATGGGAGCGACTTATCCGGCCGGCACACCCGGTACAGAACCAGCAAGAGGACAGTTTTGCGGTGATTGCGGTGATTGAAAAGCCGTTTCCGGTAAACCCCTCACGTAGAGATTATATTAAAAGTCTACCCCAAGTGCCTCTGAAACACCGCAATCACCGCAAACCCTATAAAGTGGAGGTCGTTTGAGACGGGCAATCGAGTATCTATTATGCCTCTATTATGCCACTCGACAGCTATTGGTGTGAGGCGTATAAACCCAAGAATAACAAACACAAATCGAGAGGCGATATGTCCAGCGTAAAAATCTCGTTCGCGAACAGCAGGCCTGGTGATCCTGATAGTCCCCGTAGGTGGTATGTCTGGACGAGGGGACGCTCTGGCAAAAGAAAGGTTCTTCTGCCTACATACTATTCTCAGATGATTCGGGCAGGTCGCACGGAACATGCAGAAAACATTTTCAAACAGGCTCGTGAAATGGGTTATGATAAGTCTGCGATACTGGAAAAAGCTCCAAAACCTGCTTCAGAGATTGTCTGTAGCCGTTTTCATGGAAACGCCAAATTGAAACCTGTCACAGCAGATCTGGATTTCTCAAAGATTGTGAAAGACCTTGTCCAGTATCTTACTGGTGAGCTTGGGGCGGTGGTGCAGCTTCATTTGCAGATTGAAGCCAAAGTTGTTGATGGATTTGATGCTGCTGCGCTTCGTGTTGTCAAAGAAAAGGCACGGGTCCTTGGATTGATCAACGCGAAGTTCGAAAAGTGAAGTCTCAGTTCTAAGGCGGATTAATGAATATATTTTACCTTGATCGAGACCCAAAGAAAGCCGCCCGGATGCATTGCGATAAGCATATCCCGCGAATGGCGACTGAGGCGGCGATGCTTCTTTCAATTGCTCATCGCAGGAGAGGTTACCGGGGCAACGAGATTTACCGGGAATCTAAAACAATATCAAAGTCCCTTGGGCCATTGGTATGGATAATGGAAAGCCGCAGCAATTACCGATGGACTGTCACCATGGCGCTCGAACTTTGCGCAGAACATGTCCGTCGTGGCCGAGCAAAAGGAGTAACGAAGCCGGCGCCTTGGAAATGTTTACCTGTTCTCCGGTGGCTTCGTGATCACGAGCCGGATTTCAATGCTCCGACCGCAATGATCCCCGCCACTGAACGTGAGCATAAGGACTTTTACGCAGGGAAAGAGAAAGATCCGGTAAAGATTTATCGACGGTACTACATCCTCGATAAGCACATGTTCGCGAAATGGCCAGAGGGGAAGATACCGAAGTGGTACAAGGAAGGGCTTGCGAAGATGAGCCCACGTGCCCTTGCACGGGCAGATCGATATCATAAAGCGAGGCGGAAGCCGAAGTCAAAACCTCAACCTTAAGTGATACTTATAGGCACACAAGACCAAATGGTAGTCGAAACCAGAGTGGACAAAAGCTTGCGCGATACTGCCAGTTGGCATGGAGTTTAAAAAGAAGTTTGGTTATATGGTAGAACCCAAAATGCATGTTATTTGAAGTGAGTGTCCTGATTAGGGTGTGGATTTGAGTTTCAGGGCGCGCCAAAACAAGTACGAGTTTAATTGCCTGGGAAAGTTGTAATAGTCAAAAGCGGGTAAAGGTCTTCCTATGAATATCTATGCTGAAAATAGGCCTAAATTGCTATATTTGAACGAAACAAAATTTCGTGAGGCAATGTTGAAATTGCGGCAGCGTGGTGGTGTGCACGGTCGAGCATATGATGCAGCTTGTGAGCTTATCGGGGAATTCAGTTGTGGAACGGAAGATTCGAGAAAACTCACCCACTGGGGTGAGAGTCGGATTGAATACTGCAACAAATACGATTTGACTCATGGGTCACATAGGCTGGTTACGTTACACACCCAGGGGTGCATCTATCTTTTATATGTGGGAACACACGCAGAGGTTGATAGATGGCTGGATGCCAATAAGGGACTTACCGTAGCCGCGAATAAAGAATCAAAAAGAATTGGCATGACATATGTTACGAGTCCTGGCGAAAAGGTATATCGTGAATCTTCCGGGCGATCTTGCGCTGCATGGACTGATGATAATATCCCTTACTTAAAACGACTAAAAAAATTCGATGTCCATAAATACATCTTTGATGAACTGCTTGTAACAAAGCTAGAAGCGCTCAACGAGAATAGTACTGAGGAGGATATTCTTAATATTATTGGGCAGGTAGCGGAAGCAGATCCGTCCATAAGTTATTTGTTGCTCGATGTTTTCCTGGAGCTTCGTGATGGTCGAAAAGAAGGTGCATTGACGCGTATAGAACAGTATCAAGGCAAAGCTATTGATGTAACTGTGGATCCAGGGTTAGAGGCTGAGGCTGTCAAAAGTTCCGTCAATTCCGATAGGCTTATGATCCTTTCTGGAATGGATAGCGAGGGTATTCGGAACCTGTTCGTGCCGGAGCATTTTCAGGAGTGGATGCTCTTTCCGCATCCGGAACAAAAACGGATAGCAGAGCAGGATTGCGACAAGCCAGTGGTATTGACCGGCGTTTCGGGTAGTGGAAAAACATGTGTACTCGTGCATAGAGCTAAATACCTGGCAAAGAAGTACCCCGGTGAATCCATTCTTCTGCTAACACTCAATCGGAGTTTGTGCCGTCTGCTGCAAAACCTTGTTGCAGCGTTGTGCGACTCCGAAGAGATGAAGACGATCAAGGTTTTGGCGTTTTATGACTATTTTGAACAGTTAGTTTGTCATTTTGGTCCTAGTGATTATCTCAAACAACTACGTCAACTAGCTGCGGATCACCCGCAATCTAAAGAAATTCAGGCAACTATAGATCGTGTTGATCCTTCGACGTTTGCTCGTGAGTTTGACCCGCTAAGTAATGAAACGTTGGAAGACACGTGGGAGGTGTTTCTAGAGCAGGCCTATGTCAAAACCCTTCTTACATACCTGACAGAATGGGTTCGGGTATATGATCGGCAAGTCGACGTTGAGGAGTACCTTCGAGAAGAGTTTAGCTTCGTTAGAAGTGCTACTATTACCACGCGACGGAAAGAAGAATATATGCATCTAAAGCGCGCTGGTCGCGCTATTCGATTTGATGGGAAGACGCGGCAATATGTTCTGGACTTGCTGCTTTTATATGAAGAAACAATGCTTGCTGGGGGCATGTTGGATGAGTTGTCCTTGACTCCGGCTTTACTGCCGCATCTGTCTAAGTTGCAGAATTTGCCTCCGCAACTGGGATTTCGTTGTCTCCTTGTTGATGAGTTTCAGGATTTATCTACGCGGGATCTCGCATTATTAAGACGAATTGCTGGTCACAAGGAAAACAGTTTTATCGTGGCTGGTGACACAGTTCAGCGAATCCTAGTGAAGGATTTGCGGATGAAGGCTGTTGGATTAGACTTGGTTAACAGTAAATGGGAAAAAATCAGAAAGAATTACCGTAATAGCAAACAAATCCTGAAAGCAGCTAGCCAGTTAGCTAATATTTATGCAAAACATGCGAAGCAGCAAGGGGAAGAGATTGAAATACTAGACCCAGAACTAGCAGAGCGGGAAACAGCTAAACCTTTGGCGATTAAGGTCAAGGATGGTAATGCAATAGAGGCAGCCTATAATCTCGCGCGAGAATGTTTGGGAGATGGAGAGGCTGTTCCCTGGACTATATGCATTGCTACGGCAGCGCCTGATGTGATGTCAATTGCGCGAATTCTTTCTCAGAAACCAGTGGATTTTCCAGCACCTGTTGAGGCATTGACGGGTGACTACAATCGGAACAGAGACACCATGACGGTGGGTGGTATTTCAGATGTGAAGGGGTTTGAGTTTTCAATGATCATTATTGTCGGTTGTGGGGCGTCACAATTGCCTCCGCGGGACGGTTGTTCAGAAGAAGCATGGCGCCATGCTTTACGATTGTACGTTGCCATGACCCGGGGACGCGATCAGGTAGCACTATTATATGAGGGAGAACCTTCTCAATTTATGAATGTGATGCGTGAAGAATTGTCATGGGAAGATATGACGACGATACCTGAATAATGGCCCCGTTACCCGGCCGGGGACGGGGTACCATTCACTATTCTGATGATATCCACCATCCTGACCATTACGGCGCTCTGCAGGGTAGGGGCCTTGGAACCTCTTGAACCCGCCACATTGAGCGTGCAGCCATCGGGACAGGATTCCCCGAGCCAACTCACCGTTGTTTCGACTGATTCCTCACGGGTCATCTCATCTAGATCAAGGTGAAGGCAGGGTTTGGCGATTAGTTGGGGCGCTATTGTGGCCGGGCTTGACGCCGCAGTTCACCACATTGCCCGCGCAGCCTCAGCTTCGAACCGCTGTTGTAGGTCTGATGGCATCGCGGAGAAGAAGTCCAGCCCGGTTTCCTCTTCTATTTCATCAATACTGGTCAGATACTGTTGCGCTGACTCAGTCCCCGTGACGGTTTGTGGCATGATGAACGCCAGTACGCTGGGCCGTCCGTCATCCTCCCTGACGATGATCTTGAAGCAGGCATCCGGGATGTCCTCGCCGCCACTCAACCGATTGCGATTATGGAATATAGGCCCGTCAATGACCCAGATCTGCCGGTAACGTGGGGCATACTCCTTGATTTCGGTCTGCTCCAGCCGTTCCCATACCTGCCGGTTCAGGGCAGGGCGTTGCGGGAGGATATTGGACATCAGGAAGGTCTCCTGTTGTGCCTTTGGGCCATAACAGACCGCAATCGCATAATTGGGTGCCATGTGGCCCCGGTCATAGCCGCTACCGCTGTAGTCATGGGAGTTGGCGCGGGCAGCCGTCCGGTAGTCCGTCTGAAACCCCTGTGGCCGGGGAGGGGCTTGGAAGCTATCCGGCCGGAATAGCCGGTAACATACCCACACGGGGTCCTTGCGGCTTTCGCTGTAGCCGACCAGGTAACCGGTATTGGTCAGTACGGTGACGGGATAGCTTGGGGTGGTTTTGGGAAGGCCGGCATAGCTGTATCGGTCACCCCAATGATCCGAGACGGCTTCCGGCGGGGTAGGGGCGGGTTGAATCGGACGTTCAACAGTGGGGATCAGTAGATAGGCGATTACGCTGATCGAAACGACGAGGACGAAGAACAAGACCCACAACCAAATCTGACGACGGCGATCCTGCTGGTTACGATTATCGAGTTGAATTTGTGGCCGCCCGTGATCCATCAAGGGACATTAGCACCTTCGGCGTATCAGGGAAACTGTGACTTCATGATCACGGGTGCGCTGATAGGGGAGGGGTTGTGAATCAAACGACTATGAGGCCATGACGATAATCGTGAGCGCGTTGGACTTGTCATTTTAAGGCGTTTTTGATGAATTATGGCATCACTGGCAGTACATTTGCCTGCAAATTGGAGGCGTATGACACAACCGTACGACAGCTCTTGGGATAGGAGCAAAGACGTTGATATTTTTTTGCGGAAATGCGAGGAGTGGGAAAAGCGCGATTGGTGCATCTGGCTCAAGGAACATCTGTCATTCCCCTTTGAGGTCAAGCGAATGGAAGACATGGTGGAGAATCCCTATGATCCTGATGATGGCCCCTTTTCGGTGGGGCGTCGCATGCAGGTCACTGATCTTAGGGAGGAGGACTTCCCGTTGGGCTTTCTCGTTTGCGTCGAATCCAAGAAGGCGAAAGGTAGCATCCCTCTGGCAGATGTTCAGGTTGCCGATAAGCGTGATTCCAACTTCTGGCCGGTACGCGAGTATGTAGTCTGGATGGCCAATCACTGATGGACGGGGAACCGCTATGAGCCATTGCCCGCGCCGTAAGCATATGTCGAGAGAGGCCCGGCTTCAATCAGCCAAGTCGGTCCGGTGGGTCGAGACCTATAAGGGTAAGAATGTCATCCGGGGCTATTGTAAGTGGTATGGTGTGGATCCGTTATGCGCCGTAATTGAGTTGCGCTCGCTGGGCGTGGCGATCAGCGCAGAGCGTGAGGTGCAACTCCGGCGGAGCGCAATTAGTGTATCCGTAGCCCGCAAGAAAAAGAAAGTTGAAACGCCGCGTAATTTGAGTGATTCCGATGATACGTTTGCGTTTATCGCCGGTTATACGCCGGGCGGCTTCCCATATGGAGTTACGTGGGAAGAACTGGGGGAGACGTATCCTCAGGACGAGGAGGTTGTTGCCCCGTACCACCCGCCTACCGCTTGAACGTTATATGCAGCCCTCCGGGCACTAATAATCATCAACCGTTGGCCGCTCAAGCGAACAGTTCGGCAGCATGGGTGCCTTTCAGTTCTACTGGTGTCGGGGGATTTTGATTAAGCGGCCTAATGAACCATCTGCCATTGCTTGATGGCATCGATCGGACATATGAGCATGAGTACGTTGAGGGTGAGGTTGTCCCTCACGATGATGGCTAAAAATACCTCGATCAACACAAACATAGTGATGGCGATGCGAAAGCCAAGGTGACGGGCCAGAATAAAACCGGCCGTGCAGCAAAGGATATCGGATAGGGAGTTGATAATGGAATCCCCCTCGTATCCTAGCCCGATGGTCGCTTCCCGATAGCGCTGAATGATAAAGGCGGTGTTTTCTGCCACCTCCCAGACTGACTCCATGAGGATGGTCAGCGTCAGCATCCAGGGGAATGTTAGCCGCTTGAACAACCAGGTCAGGATCCAGAAAAAGGCCACCCCGTGCAGGAGGTGTGTGAAACTGTAGGGGTCGAAGACATGCTGGGAATTATGGGCGCTCCAGATGTCCCCTGCCCAGAGATTCCACCGCCCACAGGTGCACCACCATACCCGCCCCTGTACGATGAGCTGGCATGTGGTTGCGACTAGGAACAAGGCCACCACCCAGCCAGGCCGGCAACCCTTCATTATTTGAACTTTCATGGGGTGAGTGTGCAGAAACGGGATTGTAGAGTCAAACCCAGTGGGCGTAACCGTTGGCCGCTCAAGCGAGCAGTTCGGCGGCGTGCTTTTTGATCAACGTTTCAAGCTGGCTTTTGAACAGCATGGCGGCAAGTGGGAGAGTACCGGTGATCGCCACATGTGAGGGTTCTATCGCCAGCACGCCCGCAACCCTGAATCCCATCACCGTGCAGGCGAATTTACCCGTATCCTTGACCCATTCCTCTTGAAGATCGCTGATCTTGTCGCCGTGTTCCGCTTTCAGATCGTTGAGTAGGCCCCGGATACGCGAGGTGGCTACATCGGGTGTGAGCGTGTGGGGGATAGTAAGATTGAGTTTGGGCATAACCGGCTAGCGCTTTCCTTTGTCCGCGCTCTTTTTAACCGTTTCCTTGGCCTGGGTAGCCGGAAAGAGGTATGTGGCCGCTTGAACTGCCGTTGGCGTAGTTGAGCCGCAGGAAGGCCTGATCATTACGGGTAATTCGCCGGGCCGTTCAACGGTGTAGCCGCCCCCATAGGTGGAGCGGATGCGGGTGGGTAGCTGGCCGGGCGTGAGGATGGTGGCACCCCCGCCATACGTGGGGCTGATGGTGACCGGCAGCTGTCCGGGGATCGATACCGTGGATCCGCAACCGTAGGTCGGCCTCACGTAAACGGGCAACTGACCTGGCGTACTGATCGTAGAGCCTCCCCCGAAGGTTGGGCTTACGGTGGTGGGCAGTTGCCCTGGCTTGTTGATGGTGACGCCGCCGCCCGAGGTGGGGCGGATATAGGTCGGAAGCTTGCCGGGCTCCTGAACGGTATAGGATTGGGCATAAACGCCAGCTACGTAGATAGAGGCGAATAAAATCAAGACGATACGTTTCATGGCATCTCCTCCCATGAGCTTATTATGACCCTGACGAGATCGTTTCTCAATGCATATCGCTGCTATTGCATGATCCCATCATCTGCAGGTGCCATTTACATTTCGCTGGAACTCCTGACCCATAAGCGTATTTTATGAAGAACATCAAATAGGAGTCATTATGCCAAACATCGTCAAGGTATTGAGGGAAGAAATCATTCGTATTGCCCGTAAAGAGGTTAAATCGTCTGTAGTGCCCATGCGTAAACCGGCCGCCAAAATACGTCTGGATGTCGCTGATCTGAAGGGTCGCGTACTCCTGCTGGAAAAGGAACTCAAGCGGCTCACCTTGCTGGCAATCAATTTAGCCTCAACTCAGCCGGCCCCCGCTGAAGCTCCTGAAGAGGGTAGGGCGTGGATATCCGGGAAGGGGATCAAGACGCTACGCCGGAAGCTGGGGCTGTCTCAGAAGGAATTTGGCAAACTAACCGGGGTGACTTCGCATGCAGTAATGTTATGGGAAGGCAAGCCGGGGATGTTGAAGTTCCGGGATAAGACCAAAGTAGCGGTTATGGCGGTCAGGGGTATCGGTAAGGTTGAGGCCCGGAAGCGGCTGGACGAGATGGTTGTGAAGAAGGTTGTTTCAAAGGGACGAGGACGTGCGAAGCGGTAATCAAAAGGAAAGATCATGGAAAAGGTTGAAAAGACTGTGAAGTTCAGGGTTGAGAAGGAAACCAAAAACACCGTCAAATACAATGAGGTGCCAGCAGAGGGACAGCCGCCCATTATCGGTACCTTGTATGTTCAGAAATGGTTTGCCGGGAATGCAACAGAGATTGAAGTGACGGTCAGGAAGTAGGGGAAGATAACGCATGAACGTTATGAGTGCCCCTCCGTGCCCTAATCATATTCAACCCTAACAGCTAAAAAAGGAGCCATGGGCGCTCCTTCGATGTTTACCAACACCGCGTCGGGTTCTGGTCCTCCAGTGGGAGGCCTGTTTGTTTATCCACCTTCAGTATTGCGGGTCGATCGGGCATTGCTTCCCTGACCCACAGTAGCGCATGCCCGCCATCGGTTGGCCCCTGATACGCCATCACCTCCGTCCAGCCGCTAAGCTGGGCCGTAGTGACATACCGGACGCGGGCTGGGGCGCCTTCATCGGTCGTCTTCCAGCACCCATAGTACTGACTCCACCAGACATCCCTGCCTTCAGCGCGAAGCTGGGCGGCAATCTCCAGCGTTGCCTCCCTGGGTTGGCCATCCACAACCAGGCTTGCAGGCTCGATGTAGCTGTACCCGGCCTGACGGTTGATCTCACAGGCCTTCGCGTAAAGATCGTTGTGTCCGCCAACGGCTGCCAGTTTATAGACATGGCCGTTCATCCGGCACATCCGGTCCGGACGCTGGCCATCAGGCGTATTGAGGATCCCGTGGTTCCGTCCGCCACAACTACACCGGCACACCGTTTCGTGGGCATGCCAGCAGGCTTCACCGCAAGTCTGCTCTGTCAGTATTCCAATGATGTTCATGATCTCCTTCCGTTTAAACCCCCGTACGCCAAACCAGCGCACGGGGGCATCGTTCAACCGTTCCTGATGTAGGCGTTCAGCCCAACGACAACCGGCTTGCCGTTCACCGTGCAGGTAGTCGCTATATTCCCCCTTGAGCTTGCGACCACCAGTGTCTTGCCGGTCGCGCTTGGCGTGGGCGTTTGGGTATCAATCGTCACGATCAGTTTCTTTCCTTCGATCTTTGCTTCAATGCTCATACGTTCTCCTTTCGTTTATGTGTCGAACTCTACTAATCCGTTTTCCCGGATCGAGGTGTAGGGGCGCAGGTACTCAGGTCTCCGTGTGCCGATAATGACGTGGTCCAGCACCTTGATGCCGATGACCTGCCCGGCCTGCACCAACTGCTTGGTCAGTCGAATATCCTCTGCTGACGGGGTTGTTTCGCCCGAGGGATGATTATGAATCAACACGACGGCGCTTGCCCGGATCTCAATGGCTTTACGGAATACCTCCCTTGCATGCACGAGAGTGGCGTCAATTACGCCGATGGAGATAATGCCGCCAGCGATCAAACGGTTCCTCGTGTTCAGGCACAAGACTGTGAACGCCTCCTGTCCGTATCCTGCCTGCTCCTCGCAGGCCCGGTAGCAATCCTCCGGTGTTCTGACATACACGTCGGTCACACTGGGTGCCGGTTGCATACAGAATCCCAGAAAGAACTCATTTCTTTTCATAGTTTCCTCATATGTTCATTGCAATTGAAAGGAAGGCCGCTTCTTCTCTTTTCCTTTTTAACTCTTTCAGGTTATCCTTCCGCCATGTGCCTGCTGGACGGCCTGAAAGTAGATCCAGCGCACAGCCATAACAGTGAGGCCTTTTTGCCTTCAAAAAGCCGCCACACCCTCCTAAGCAAGAGTAGATGAACCGGCTGTGCGGTCGTTTTCGCCACCATGAGTTACTCACGGATTCCTCCCCTGATCTGCATATACGATGCCGTCGCCAAAGCCTAATGCGAGGCGGCAGGCTTCCAACGTACTGCCTGTTGTCGCTACATTGTCGACAAAGTAATAGACGGTATTGGTTATGCGTAATGGCCCGGCGATTCTTATCATCGCGTGCTCCTCTACTGTCAGCCCCAGCAGTCCATGCCGGCGCCTTACGCAGGAGCTTTGGACTGGGTGGCGGCGCGCTACCGTCTCCATGACAAACACACGTCTGCTCGATATGGCCTTAATCTGTTCGGCCAAACGGTTAGCGAATATCCAGTTCACCTGCGTCGTATTCGTACTAGACGGTACTGGCATCAAGATGATGACGGCACCGGGGTAGGCGTGGCTGTCTACGAGTGGAGCTAACGCCGTGCTGGCTAACAAGTTGGCCTCGTCATTGGGTTGTTTCAGCGCGTAGCTGATCCGGCGTACTTCCTGTTCAGCAGGCGTGAGCGGCCGCTCTCGTGGACTTACGTACTTTTCTGCATAGATGATTTTCATCGTCCTCCTTAAATGAAAAACCCCTGCCGGCGACCGGTCAGGGGCATTGGTTTGTGTTTATATTGGGTAGCGTTATGCGGCGATCTTTCGCCCCCTTGTTTCTCTTACCGGGGAAGTTGCCATGCGGCACCGCCCCGAGGCCCAACGGCGTAAGCCCGTGATCTGTTCCGCCATCAGCTTGCTGAGAGGCACTGTCTCGCCTAGGGCTTTACTGATATCCAGCATGCCGGGCTCCCTTGATTCGGCAAAGGCGCCGTACAAGCTATCCACGACCGCTTGCTCAATCTCACTGCCCGTATAGCCCTCACTGGCCATCGCCAGGGCACCAGTATCGTACTGATCCGCTTTCCGTCCGTACTTCGCTATCTGGATTCCCCAGATCGTTTCCCTCTCGGCTTGGTTGGGCAGATCCACGAAGAACATCTCATCCAGGCGCCCCTTGCGTAATAGCTCGGGTGGCAGCTGGGTGACGTCATTGGCGGTGGCGACCACAAATACCTGTGACCGCTTCTCCTGGAGCCAACTCAGTAGGCTCCCCAGTACCCTCGCTGACGTACCACCATCCGTTGATCCAGAGCTTTTGCTGCCCGCCAATCCCTTCTCGATCTCGTCGACCCACAACACACAGGGCGCTATCGCCTCTGCGGTCTGGATGACTGAACGGAGATTCTGCTCACTCTGGCCCACCAACGAGCCATACAGCTTCCCGGCGTCCAACTTCAGCAGCGGGCGGCCGAACACACTGGCGGTTGCCTTGGCGGTTAGCGACTTGCCGGTCCCGGGGATACCGACGATCAGCAGTCCCTTAGGCGATGGTAGGCCGTACGCTGTCGCTTTCGCTGAGAAGGCATCCCGGCGCTTTACCAGCCAATCCTTAAGCTGATCCAGCCCGCCGATATCCTTCAATCCTTCCCGTACCTCCACCAGTTCCAGCAGCCCATTCCGTTTAACCGTCGAGGCTTTCTCGGTGGCTACCAGTCCTGCGTGTATGGTCTTTGCCGTCACCACCGATAGCGCAAAGGCATTCTCCGCTTCCACCGTGGTTAGGCCGCTGGCTGCATCGAGGATCTGGTCACGCTCATCACCAGCCGGTTTCTTGAGCTTTGCCGACTGACAGATCCCATCGAGCACCGCACCCAGCGCTGCTTTATCCGGCAGGCTGAAGTCCAGGACGGTGAATTCCCGCTCCAGCTCCGGTGGCAGTACCGAGCGACATCCCAGAATGATCAGAACTTTCCCCTTCGTTTTGCCCGCCGCCAATGCGTCTTTTAACGCCCTTACGAGTACTGGGTTGTTATCGGCTAGAAACATGTGCAGATCCCTCATTAGGATCAGCGCGTTATCGGGCAGTTCCGAGATGGCCTGCAGGGCCTCCAGGGGGTCCGTGGCGGCTCGCACGCTGCCATCACCGGTATCCGTAAGCCCCTCGGTGGTAGACCAGGCGTAGAGGCGGTACTGTAGCGTTGCCGCTATTGCTCGTAGCTCCGCTTCCACACGGGATTCCTCATGGCTCACAAGGTATAGACCTGGGTAGCCGGCTCTCACGTAATTCGTAATCTTGGTTTTCATCGTCGTCCTTTCGTTTGGGTTTTCACGTATTTTCGATCCCGGCCACACTCCTCGCAGATCGGTATACCGTTCTGGTAGTAGTCGGGTTCAATGTAGATGATCCGTTTTAATTCCATGCTTGGATCAGCGTGTTGCAGGCACTGGCAGTCCAGATCCCATCGATGCCTGATGTGAGCATCTGCGATATCGAGCCAGCGTCCTGTATTCATGCCGCCCTCCTTCTTTTGATGCGAACGGTGGTTTCGACCATACTGTCCAACTCCATATCTTCAGCTTCATCCAGTACGGCATCATAAGCGGCATCCGTTTCTGGCTCGCTCCAATCGCCAGGGGGCTCCCATCCGCCGATCTCTTGCCCCAGCCACAAACGTCTTTCGGGTACTTTGCATACCAGTTGGGCATCCACCCTGACGATCATCAGCGAGTTATGTATTCCAGGCCGGTCATAGGAGAGCAGGCGTACTGCTGACTGGCGCTTGCGCAGCAGGTTGTTCAGTTCCCTGACATAAACCTGGCGCAGCATCAGTGCATCCGGTGGAACCGAGTCGCCATCCCCGAATCCCCATTTGGTTTGAAAGTCTTCCCAGTATTTCATCGCGATATTTCCTCCAACTCATATTTACGTGCTATTTCGTCGGCACATCGTTCTGGCGTCTCCAGGGACTCCTGCGCTGATGCGATCATCTCCATGCCGGTATCATCACTGGTAACGCCATAACGGCGCTCCAGTTCGCGATCGACGGCGTTGAGGTATTCGATAAACGGTCTACGGATCCAATTCACGTAGGGCACCTCCTCAGTACCCTGACTACAGGGCAGGTAACGACCCCAGTTCTCTCCCGGCGCCCCGTATCCTGAACGACCCCAGCATCAACAAGTGACCTGAGCATCCCCTCGTTCTCGCTGTAATCCTTTAGGATGATCTCGTCATCTGCCAGTTCAACGCCGGGCAGGTTGACGGTCGCCGTGGTGAAGGGTTCGCCGGTCCTGGGGTCGATCAACTCAAGTACCGTCCGATTATTTGCCCGGTAGGTGCTCCAGAATAGCCTGACCACGATATTGCCCATTTGAGGTGATTTGAATGTAATCTGCATGGTGATCCTTTAATTGAAAAGGCCGGCATCCTTCTGGAACCAGCCTGTTACGGTGACCTATCTTGATTTGCGGTGATTGCGGTGTTTCAGAGGCACTTGGGGTAGACTTTTAATATAATCTCTACGTGAGGGGTTTACCGGAAACAGCTTTTCAATCACCGCAAACACCGCAAAATCGGCGGATGAAAAGCTGTCGCGGCTCGCAATCGTGCGGAAACCTTAGGTATTTATCCATAAACGGAAGTACCATCCCCCTCATCCTTTCAATCCCGTTGTTCGCTCAGCAGATCCACCCTGACCGTCTTGCCCTTGTGCTGCACATCAAACACCGTTGCAATGGATCCCGGATCCCTCTGGATCTCCAGTGCCTTCCGGGCGGCCTCCCTTGCCGTCCGGGCATCCACATCGATCTCCCAACGAACACGTATCATATTCCTTTTCATCGGTAAGCCTCCGGGGTCATGTCATTATGCCACCCCTTCATGGTGATGAGCGGGTAGTAGTCAGCCGCCTGGATGCCATCAAGATCATCAAGTCGTGCAACCTCCTGCTGCGCTGACGTGATGGCCGCAGTTGGCGTCACGGCTCTCACAAGTGCCAGATACGTGTCCTCGCCAAAGCTATTGGCCACATAATCGGGCCGTAGCAGCAATACTGTGTAACGTTTCATCGTCACTCCTGCGTTAGATCTCCGGTTTCCCAATGAGTACCGCTGTGCTTGCCATACGCCCCCACATAGAGGCTGGCATCGGTGACAGTGATGTGGGTGCAGTCAACCCTTGCTACGCTGTCATCCTCAACGGCCAGCAGTCGCTCCCCATCTCGTTGACTGATCTGCACGGGCAGTCCGGTATCGAGCGCTTCCCGTAGGCCTTTGATCTCGTCAACCCAACCGGGTAACGATTTCAAATACTGAGCCTGAGGCCCTGGCCCTATCTTCAAAGTGCACCACCGGCCGTTCTGTTGAAGCGGCCTGATATGCCGCCGACAGCGGTCAACGAAAGCCTGATCCGCTTTAGTCCACTGAAATACAACAAAGATGGGATCCCGGTCCGACATATCGGCTGCCGGGGCCTCCACGGTATAAAACCCCGGTTTCAATCGTTTAACTTTCATGAATCTCCTTTGAAAAGCCCGATCCCCCTGCGGAGACCGGACTCTGTTGTTATGCTGCCTTTCTGCCCGTCAGCTCTTTCTCCCACGCCGGGTCCAGAAACGTGATGCCGTTCAGTTCTGCCGTCCTGACCCAGTCAACCTGGCTGTAGGTGGCAATGACGCCATGACAATAGAGTTTGCGCCCACGTTTCTTGAATGCCGAGACCTTCAACTCCTTTGAGAGACCGTAGCTGTACCCATCAGCCAGATGAATGACAGCCTCTCCGGTACGACTATGCGCCGCCTTTAGCATCCCTGGCACAATGGCCGCAGCCGCCAGTCCGATGAACCGCGTATGCTCATCTGCGTCAAGCGGTCCCGGTAGTTGAAGGCCAAGCGACGCTATCTGCACGGGACTGCACGCCACCTCAGCAATTTTCATCAGATCGCCCCGGCTGTGACACAGGCTTATACTGGCCGCTGAACCGACGTAATCGGTCCATCCCTCGCTACCACCCCCGCTGACATTGAGTCTCGCGGCCACGCCATTGATCAGAACCCGCACATAGCTGTACCCCTGTTCGCGGTAGAGTTTGATGTGCTCCTTGGGTACTACGAAGTAATGGCTGATGCCAGCCCTGGCACGCCACCGCTTGCCGCCGCCCTGCAGATATGATTTGAGCTCATATACCCGGCACCTCGAATGCCAGAGGTTAGGATGATTGAATCGTGCCGTCCCGCCATCCACCCAGCCGCCAGCATCAATGACGAGGTGGGCATCGGGCTCGAAGCAGATGTGATAATCAGGCGTCAGATCAAACCTTGCCCCGCATTCCAGCAGGGTGGGGCCGATGAGCGCCGGATCAATTGCCTTCCTTGGATTCATATAACTCCTTTATTTTAGTTTCAGTTCCCTGCTGATTCGCTGGAAACAATCCAGTATTGAGCCGATACGTTCCATAAACGAAAAGCCCGACCTCCCAAGGGGAAGCCGGGCTTATGGTTCCGACTATCGGTTACGCGGCCCTCTTGACCGCCAGATCACTAAGCGCATGAGCAACTGCCTGCAGCTCATCGGCTGCGGTCTGCATCGCCGAGACTGCGGTGGCGATCTGAGTCCCTTCATTCGCTGCAGGATCAAACGTCCCGAACAGTTCCCTTGCTACGAACAGCGCCAGTGTGTCGCCGCCATTATCCCGTCGTGGCTGCTCCCTGTCAGAATTCCAGCAATCCAACACTGCCGCCTCCGGATATGCCACTGCCGCACGGAATACTAAGTCGTTCAATTTCATGTCGTTCCCTTTCGTTTCATTATCAACTTCTCCATCTCCACGAACCCAACGGGCGCCCGCCCGCTGTCGTCAAACCCAAGTTCTGCGAAATACCCGTTCAGGATCTCCGTAGCCGTTCTCAAACACTCGCAAGCATCATCCGTCCCCGTGTCCTCACCTGAATCCAGATGGAAGACGCCGGCATTCAACACGATCTCTAGTTCCTTCAGGGGATGTGTCATTTTATGGTTTTTCCTGCACTTGGTTGGTTGTGAACGATAGCACGGCAACGATCCCTCACTATCGCCTCAACCTGGTCGAATACCGACTCAGCTACCCGCGTATATCGGTGTGTCCGGCTACGCTGGGCGTATTCCAGTAGAAACCGGCGAATACACCGGCGATTCACCAATCCTCTCGATTTACCCTCCATGTCTTAGTTCCTCCTGCCTTTCGAAATACTGTCGTTCCCAGTCCAGACATTGCTGGCGGGTAGGGGCGCAGAAGAGCACCGAGCCCTCCACGCTGACCCGCCATGCCTGTAACCGGTTATCGAACTCCACCTGACTGGCACGCTCAACGGAGAGCTTGCCAAGCCGTTCCAGCAGGATCGCCTCCGTGTAAAGGCAACGCCCGACTCCTTCCGTGGTAAAGATGATGTTCATCCTCCGACCTGCTGTTGTGTAAGGGTACGGCGATAATGTTCAGGTTTCTTGTGTTTAGTCGATACCCGACCCAACGCCTTCTCTAGGAATGCAGTAGCGCGCTCGCAATCGGCACCCTGGAAGCCCACGGCGTCGATCTTCAGCGATCCATCCGGTCCGACAATGACTTCAATGCTTTTCATACGCCTCCAATCGTAAGTTTGATGGAGCCATCACCGAGCTGTTGTCGGCGGGTGGTATATCCTTTTCTTTTAGCTTCTGCCTGGGCCTTGTGGACGCCGTAGAGCTGCAATAGCTTCCCGTAGCCAGCGCCAAGCTCGCGCTCCACATGGCCAGCCCACCAATCAGTGGTTAGCCCGTAACTGCCGTCCGGTTGGCGGTTGAGCGCCACGTCATAGGGGCCCCGGAGCCTAATGATGTAATCGCCCTTAAGCGTATTGCTGGAATAGCCACGCGCTAGGGTGGATTCCAGTAGTTCTACGTTTAGCTCACGACAAGCGGCCTGTAATGCCGAGATATCCCTGATCTGCGTCTCAATGGTAGTAAAATGACTCATACGTCCTTTCGTTGATGGTTAAAACTTCACATAGGTTATAACCGCCAAAGGGAAGGGATTAAGCGGTTAGCGCGATTGGAACGTATGGACGCTTCGGACGGTATCCCGCAACTCCTTAATACATATGAGACCCACCGTCTACACGTAAGGAATTAGAAAAAGCCGTCCGGGGCGTCCGAAACTGATGGTGGTTGATCGTTATGTGGGGCCGGAGGGCCGGGGATAATGTTCAACGGGGGAGCGGTGGGGTGGGTGCGATATAGGCAGCTTTTGAGATGGCGGCATGCCAATAATTCATCTAAAACTCATGCAAATGGGAGAGCTTTTGAATATGCGTAAAACTAACGTCAGCGCCGTGCTGTTGGGAATCCTGTGCTTGTTCGGGGTGGGTTGTGTTACCGCGCGAACGGTGAGTATGTGTTATGGGGCTGATGGGCATTCAATGGCGCGAGGTGGCCTGGTGACTAGGCAAGATATTCAGTATGCAGACTATGTTCGGAAAAATTTGCCGGAGATGATGGGGTCGGATAAGCGATACATGGTCGTGAAGCCGAGATCCCGTTATGTTGAAGTTGAAATATTCGGTGACATGAAACAGTCAGAAGCGGACGTATACGGTAAAAAGGTTGAAGAATACCGGGCGAAGCATCCTGAGGTTTGTCCCATTAAATTGATCTTAACCGTTCTCCCTGATGGACCTGCGAAGTGATGTGCAGCATATTATCGGCTGATAGTAGCCTGGCAATGTCCACTTGAATGCAGGAAATCATCCCAATAAATCGGCATCAGGGAATCCCTGATGGTAAGATCAGGGTTCTGCCGATAGACAATGCGATCTTGACCTTATACTTTGAAAAAGCGTGGCTCTGTCAGCCATTTCAAAACTTTGACAAACTATTGTGTCAATGATCAGCGACCCAAACCTGAAATCAAGAGGGTTAATCATGCTTGGAATAAAGACGACGGGACGGAAACGAATTCGCACAATTTCATTGTTTGCAACAATGGGTGTGCTGGTAACGGGGCTGGTAGTTTGGGCGGGTACTGGATTAACCAAAAAGATAATTTCAGAGCGTCAGGCTCAATTAATTGAAGACCTTCGGAGTAACGTTGCCGATAGTCCTTCTTTCCTGGTGGAAAAGCTACTCGAGATGCAGGAGAGATCGATCCAGCTGTTTTTACCCGGCATGCCTAACCCGGTCTGCTTCTCCTCAGGCTTATTCTCATTTAACCCCGCAACGTTCCCAAAATCATTTCTCAAGGGGTTGGTGTATGAGGTTGAGCATGGAAGTCCTGTTTATCATCTGAGACTCCGGGAGGTAAGAGCAACCCGGGAGATTGAGGTTCTTGATTCAGATGGCAAGGTTTTCTATGTGTTCAAACCTAATGCGGAATATGATCCCCTTTGGTTGGCACGGCGAATACACCCTGAGATTTTCAAGGAAGACTGTACCCCCTCTCAACGTGCATTTGTGATAGAATGTATGGAGCCCTCCCATGTAGAGATGAACATAGCGTTGATCCCGAATACCTATGTGGAAATCTATGCAGAGGAAAAGGTTGCATCGTTATTGGATGTGATGCTGTTAGAGGAGCGACAGATGGCCACTTCATCCAAGTCATCAATATTGGGCGGAATGACCATGATGCGGATGGCGGGTTCAGATACCAATATTGTAGTAGCTAAGATTGAGGTTGGGGGCACAGGTACACTTCTTCGGGTGGATTACCCTGATACATTGACAAACCGGCTTGAAGTGATGGTTAGTACGAATCTGCTGGATCGGCACTGGTGGGTTGTGGCGACCAATCTGGTGACAGCGGGTACAAACTCACTTGAGTGGGTGGATACGAGCGCAACGAACGGCCCATCGGATGGTAAAAAGTTTTACTGGATTGGTAATTCGGTAGATTCAGATGGAGATGGAGTCGCTGATGGCAGGGAAGCTATTATTTACCATACCAATCCTGATTCCATTGATTCTGATAATGATGGTCTGGTGGATGGATTTAGTGGAAAAGTTTTGACAAATACATACCCCGCCGGTGTTGCAACCAATGGGTGTTTCTATGTAGAGGGAGAAATGTCCTGGGGGACGGATCCCGCCAAATTTGATACTGATTCTGATGGTATGGGTGATGGCTGGGAAGTAGCTCATCAACATAATCCCCTTGATCCAAATGATCCTCCAAATGTGTCCGGGACAGTGGTTTATTCCGGTCGTCAAACTGGCACGGTCTGGGTCATTGCGGTGACCAGTTCAAATAGTTGGTCCACCAGTCACTGCTCGACCTCTTCGCCGTCGGCTTCCCCGAATACGTTTTCTTACCTGATTCCCGACCTGGAGCAAACCAACTACTGGGTGAAAGCCTGGTTGGACAGCAATTTGAATGGAAACACCAATACGATCGAGGCCCGTGGAATCTTAACCAACATCGCCATCACTGTGACTAACCGTGTAACCGCACAGGATTTCGCTCTGGTGGATCCTGATGATGACGGCGACGGCCTCCCCGACTGGTGGGAAATCGCGCATTTTGGCAGTACCACCAATACCACAGGCGGCATTGACGTCGATGGTGACGAGTACACGAATCAGGAAGAATACGAGGCGGATACAGACCCTGCGAACATTTCAAGTCATCCCTGGGACCTCAGCGGCACGATTATTTATACTGGCCCACAGACGGGGGTGATCCATGTAGTGGCCTGCACCAATGGAACCGATTGGGCCTGGGGGCATGCCGACACACTTACCAATCCGGGGCCTTACACCATCACCCATCTGCCGCCTAACACCCATTACTGGGTGCGGGCATGGCGGGACAGCAATCAGGACAGCCTGCCGACCAGTTGGGAAGCATGTGGCAGTCACAACAGCAATCCTGTATTCCTTGATGCTAATCGTACGGGGCAGGATATTACCCTGACTGACCCGGATGCCGATGGTGATGGGATTTCCGACTGGTGGGAAATTCTCTACGGGCTGGATCCGGCACGAGGCGGCGGCGATGGGCTGGCTGCCTGGTGGAAACTCGATGAGGGAGTCGGGACCAATATTCTTGATGCCACGGCCACTGCTAATCATGGGGTGCTGATGAACGGTTCGAATGCCTGGGTGACAGGCATCATCAGCAATGGGTTAGCGTTGAATGGGACGACTGGTTATGTGGAAGTGCCGGATAGTGTTTCGCTGAAGCCCGGTAATGTGAGTGTTGGACTCTGGATCAAGCCGGGCCGCCTCTATACGAACGGAATGGCTATGTTCCTGAGCAAGCGCGTGCCGAATGGCGCGGCGGGGTACAGCCTCGGGTACGAGACGGGTGCGGTCGCCTTTGCGGTTGCCGCATCGGGTGTGAAATCCTTGCGGTATGCCTGCGCGCTCACCGCCGATGTACCGATTCACGTTGTTGGGACCTTTGGAAGCACCGCTCAATCGCTCTATATTAACGGCACGCGAGTGGCCACCACCAATTACGATTGGGGGCTTGGATTTGGAACGATTTCGCAGGATACCAATGTCCTGCGGCTGGGGGCGGCTTCTGGTGCAACGCAGACGAACTGCTTTGCCGGTCTTCTTGATGACGTGCGGGTATATCCCGGTGAGTGGACGACCAACCAGGTACGGGCAATGTGGGAACAAGGCGTTGACCCCGATCAGGATGGGCTGAGTAATGCGGAAGAATATAAACACGGCACAAACCCGACCAACAGTGACAGTGATGCGGATGGAATGCTTGACGGCTGGGAGGTGAAATACGGGCTTAATCCGCTTTCTGCCGCCGACGCCACGGAAGACAAGGATGGCGATGGGTATCTAAATATTTACGAGACTAAATGGAATACCGATCCCGCTTCTTTAAGCAGTTACCCCTTGCCCACGATTATTGTGACAAACGGTGTAAGCACGATCCAAGGGGCAGTCAACAGTGTCACGCAGGATTACGCTGTAGTGCTGGTAAAGGCTGGAATATACACGAACTCGGGAAATTGGGACATCAACTATGGCGGGAAGAAATTGATGCTTGTTTCGGAGACAGGGAATTCGAACACCGTGATTGACTGCCAGGCTGCCGGAGCCTATCACCGTGGCTTTTTCTTCAATAATATGGAGACACGCGCCTCTGTATTGCGTGGCTTTACCATTCGCAACGCAAATGCGTTTTCGCTTGCCGGTCCAGGTGGAGGAATCGCCTGTAGTAATGCAAGCCCCACAATCGCCAACTGCGTTCTTGAACGTAATGATGCCTACTATGGAGGGGGAGCCGCATTCTTTGCGGGCAGTCAAGCGAGGTTGATCAATTGCCGAATCGTCAGTAACCACTATGCGTATGCTGGTTCTGGAATCGCCGTTTTGGGAAGTTCTCCAGAGTTTACGGATTGCTTATTTGCATGGAATAACATCGTTGCGCAATCTGGTCTCTACACCCCCTTTGGTTGTGGCGTCTATATTGCTGGGGGAAGCCCTGTATTCAGTAATTGCGTATCTGCCAATAATTATGGCCAGGACAGTGCTGGGGTTTATTGGGGAAGCCAATATTCAGGGGGATGGCAGACTTCTGAGGTTGGGGGGAAGTGGATTGGCGGACAGATTGTATCAAACCAAGCGCTAGGCTGGTATGGCTCCTGTGCGGGGCTTGATGTGAATGGGTCTGTGATCGTAAGTAATACGATAATTGCTTTCAACCATGCGGATGGATTGGCCGCCTCTTCCGGATATCCCGACATGGGAAGTGGGGCGGGGCTTGCGTGTGGCGGCGGGGTCGAAATTGTCGGATGTTCCATTTATAGCAACGTGCTCGAGGGTGGTCTGGGTGGGGGGATATTTTTATCGCCTGGCACCAATGCAAGCCCCTTGCTGGTGGACTGCGCGATTTATGGCAATAAGGTAGCAACACGGGGTTTCGGTGGCGGCGTAGTCATCAATAACAGTTCCGTGAATGGTGATAAACAGCCAGTTATAATACAAAGGTGCCGCATTACGGGGAATGGTTCACCAATGGACGGTGGTGGACTGTATCTTGGAGGCGGGGGCTACTTCTATTGCGGGCCTATTACCGCGAATGTACAGAATACCTATCTGGCCGGGAATACTGCAGGTCGTTTCGGTGGGGCTGTTTATTCGTCCGATTCGTCGCCGTCTCTGGTCCTCCAAAACTGCACAATTGTTTCCAATGCTGCATTAATGGGGGGCGGCCTCCATGTTTCACAATCTTCCAATACAATCGTGAGGAATACAATCCTCTGGGGTAATTCAGGAAGCCAGATCGGCGTAGTATCAGGAACGGTGGTTGTGGTATCGGATTGCGTTCAAGGTGGTTTTGCAGGCGGAACAGCGGTGATAACAAATAACCCGCGATTATTTGCCGGTTATAGGTTAATCAGTCAAGACTCGCCCTGCGTGGATGCGGGCACCACCAATGGCCTGTCAGAGGAAGACCTCAGCGGCAAACCACGGTTGTCGGGTATTGCACCAGACATTGGCTGTGATGAATTTGTGATGATCGATACGGATACTGACGGGATGTTTGATGACTGGGAAAATTGGTTCTTTCATTCACTGTCCCGCGACGGAACTGGCGACTATGACATGGATAGAGTGACCGATGCACAGGAATATGCTCAATGGACAGATCCAACATCCAATGTTGACACTGATCATGATTCCCTGAGTGATGACTATGAAATCCACATTGGCACGGATCCAGGCTATTGGGATTCCGATGGCGACGGCATGTCTGATGGATGGGAAGATAAGTATGGTCTCAATCCACTTTCTCCGAACGACCCGAATATCGATTCTGATAACGATGGCTGGACGGACGGCCAGGAGGCGGATCAGGGCACCGACCCGCAACATGAGGACACCGATGGGGATGAGGTGCCGGACTCTATTGATGTGGATCCTCTTGACCCTGGGAATTCGGATGTGGCGACGCCGGAAAATTCCTGTAACGTGACCCTGATGGTTGGTGACTCCAGTGGCAGCCATACGGAGCTATACGGGATGCAGTTGGGGTCATACCGGCTTTTCATGTCCCATGTGAATGAATCTGAATTCATCTTCACCAAGACGATCAGGCTACCCAGAGGAAACACTTACGAGGGTTATATCGAGGCACTGGGAGACAGTGATAATGACGGGGATTATGATGCGGACGTGACGAGCGAGGAACCGGGGTTCAGCGTCATTGATCCCAGCGGGTATCTGGGTGGCCATCATGAGGATACCGGCTTCAATTCGGGGCGCAGGTATTTCCATATTTCCCTGGGCAGTACCGCCGCCAATACAAACACGGCGGCCAATGCTGATCCCGGAAAAGGATGCACGAAAGACCCCATCAATACCCAAAACGGGAATGTCACGCTCTCTGAGACGGATATTGTGATCCCTTGTCCCGGTTTTTCGCTTTCATTTGGGCGGGATTATAATTCGCGGGCGGCCGTCACCAACGGCATTCTCGGCCCCTGCTGGGCGCATTCTTATGAAATGTTCCTGCAATCGCGCAGTAATACGATGTACAAAGGGACTTCGGGCAACTGGCGGATGCTCTCCCTGCCGCAGGGACAGGAGTTCTGGTTCCAGGACAATGGGAATGGGACTTACAAAAACCCGAAGGACAGCAATCTCCGGCTCGGTTTGGCGGGAAGTGGCTGGGCCATCACGCAAGCAGGTGAAGCGCAGTGGGCATTCGACACAAACGGGGTTTTGAACGGGATTATGGATGCGTTCTCCAACCGTGTCACGTTGACCTATACCGGGGCATTCCCGAATCATAAGCTATCTCGGGTTGAGCACCTTAACGGGCAATTCCTAGCCTTCAGCTATACCGGCGCGTCGCTCACCCGGATCGACACGCCCGTCGCGTCGCTCTCGGTTCAGTTCGGCTATAATTCCAACAACGAACTGGCATATTCCATCAGGAATGCCGGCGGAGCAAGTTATACCAATTGTTACTTCTATGATGTCGGGACGCACAGCCTGATCCAGCGTGTCAATGCGGCTGGGGATATGTTTAATTACGACTACGGTTATACCACAAATGCTGGTCATGTGATTTCGCGTGGCATTTCCATGGCGCTTGCCCCGGATTACTACCAGCATTCGGTGAACTACACCAATCGCGGGTCCAATGCCACTGAGGTGACCTACACCCGCAATGGCACGGCCCAGATGTATGTCTATAAATATGACCCAGTGATTAATATGATTAAGGCCCAGCTTGGCCCCGGCGGAACGAACCTGGGTGTCCGATATGGCATTAACGGGAATCAGGATGTAACTCAGGTCACGCAGTTTGATGACTCCCTCGGGGAATACGCTAAAATCCTGAGGAGTTACGACACCAACCACAATGTAACTTTCACCGGCTTTGCGCACAATGCGAGCACTACCACCAACTGGACAGGGTTAACATGGAACAATAACCTGCTGGCTTCAGTGAAGGATGCCGAAGGCGTTCGGGTTGACTTTGAGTACACCAATGGGTTAGTGAATGCAGAAAAAGCCTATATTGATAGTAATCAATATTTTGCCACCCGATATACCTATACTGGGAATGGCCTGATTTCTGCGGTCACCAATGCCAACGGCCATTGGCAGGGATTTGCCTATGATTCCTATGGGTTCATGACCTCTGCCGTGCCGCAACTGGGGCCCTCAGCCTGCTTGGAGTATAATCGCATGGGGTTTGTCACCAATATCGTGACGCCGTGGAGTTCGGGGAGCCGAGCTACCCGCATCGGGGTAAATGAGTTGGGCTGGTCAACAAACGTTGTCTACCCGAACGGGCTGGTTGAGACGTTCAAATACGATTCACTGGGAAACCTGACAAACCATGTGGACACGGCGGGGCGGACGAACCGCCTGACGTGGCTGCCGACCGGGAAACCAGCATCGGTGAGTCGTTGGTTGGATGGCGTGAGCCCCACTAACGTGACAATCTATTTCGCGTACGACAACCAGTTTAATACCATGAAGATCACCGATCCCATGGGGCGGGCGGTTGAGAGTTATAAGTTGGATATTCAAGATCGCCCTATTGCTGTGACGAATCTGGAAGGCCGCGTCATGTCTATCAACTGGGGCTTGGGGAATTATATCCGGAGCCTTATGCGGTTCGATGGTTCGGTGGTGAGCAACTCGTATAATACCGATGGGCTCCTGACCCAAGTCACCGGTCCCTCCTTCACCAATGGCTACACCTATTATCGAAACGGCGCCTTAAAGACTGTGGCCAACGGAGACAGTACCGTGGCAAATACCTTCGATCCTGCCGGACGACTGACCGCTCAACAGATGACTGCGGGAGCCAGTACAAACACGGTGGCCTACCAGTTTGATCCGGTCGGCAATGTAACGAACATCGCGGTGTCCAACACCCTAGTTCGGTCTGGCTGGACTTATGATGCGGCAGAAAGGCCATTGATGCTTACGGCGCAGGCCGCACCCAACCGGGTCTCGGTCTTCCAGTGGACTTACAACACGAATAACGGGCTGGTGGCCTCGGTAACGAATGCCGCCATCACGGAATCGATGGGGTACGATATTCTGGACCGCGCCACGAATATCATGTGGAAGACCGCGAGCGGTACAACGAATCGCTCTTTTGGGTATGCATTCAATGCCGCTGGCATGATTACTAACATGAGTCGCGAAAACGGTGGGTGGACGGCCTACACGTATGATTCGCTGGATCGGCTTCTTTCCGAGAAACAATATGCGAGCACCGGGCTGACCTACTCCGCAGCATGGACGTATGACCTTGCCGGAAACCGGACAAGGGCCATCACCAATAATGTGACGAACCTCTACAGTTATGCGGCGGGGAATATCCTAACGAACTTCGGTTCTGGTACGTTGGTGCAACATGATTTAGCCGGGAACATTACGAACCTACAATACAACACCAGCAAGAAATTGAGCCTTTACTGGAATGGGCGATATGAATTGATTGAAGCCCGCAGTAACGGCGTGACTGTGGAGAAATATGATTATGATGCGTTAGGTAGGCGCGCCCGGATCATTGCCGGCGCGGTGACGAACACGTTTGTCTACAGCGGCCCACATGTGGTAGCCGAGTGGAGCAACAATGTGCTGGCGCGATCTTATTCCCATGGCCCTGGGGTTGATAATTTTTTATCGATGACCACCTACGGGGCGGCGACGAACACGTATTTCTACCTCAAAGACGCCCTCGGTAGCGTTCACGCGCTGGTCAACACCAACGGTGCGGTTGTCGAACAATACAAGTACACCGCTTGGGGCGAGGTGACGGTGCTGAGCAGTAACGGAACCGTGCTGGCCGCGTCGGCTTATGGGAATAGGTTTACGTTCCAGGGGCGTGAGGCGTCGTATTCGGCAGGGCTACTGTTCTTCCGCAGCCGGTATTATTCGGCCGCGCTCGGGAGATGGCTGAGCAAGGACAGGATCGGCATTTCTGGCGGGCATAACTTGTATGAGGCCTTCGGCTCGGATCCAATCAACTTTACCGATGCGTTTGGATTAAGAATGCGTTTGCTCGGTACACCGGAAGAACAATCATCGTTGCTATCCATCTTGCAACAGTTTATCCGGGGGCAACTTGGTATGGGAGAGGGCGGAGGTGTTTACCGGCAACGTTGTTCCAAAGACGAGAAGTACGATGATATGATAAGCGATATTCTGGCATCCAAGAATGACTACGTCATTATGCTTGTTGAATCTGCTGGCACAGGTGGTGGCTCATTTAAACCCAATGGCTCTGGAGGCACGATTAAGCTCGACAGAGTTGTTGCCGACACATATTTGGGTGCCAAAGGCTGGTTGCCACAACCGGGACAGAAGGAGACGCAGGCGAGTATTTTGGCTCACGAGTTAGCAAGAGCATATGCCCATTCTCAAAATGAGAGGTATACTCAGTATGATCATTTCGCTCTGTCTGCGGATGCAGTACACGAATTAGGATTGAAAGCGGTCGATCGTTCAAACCCCATGCGGGAACGCATGGGTATGCTGCCAAGATGGGGGTACGAACAATGATGACTCAACGTTTAAAACAGGCGCTTTCTATGGTCGTTTTGCTTGGGTTGCTGGGGGGGGGGCTCGTAATTTCGCGAAGTATGGCTCGTAAGGTTGCTGATAATTTTATGTCGCCCGGATCGGACGTTTTGCAATACTGCCATATTTCTCTAATACCTACGTTCTCGGTAAAAGGGCCATATCATTTGCCATTTTGGAATGTCACCTATTTCAGGCGGGATACTCATGCTCTTTGGACCCATCTGCCATTCGTTAATGTCTCGCTTACAGGGAAGGTCATTGAGGCCCAACCAGCTGATGGCGGTATGCGCATGAGCCATGAACCTAAAGAATGAAATCCTTGATCCGGTCGGCAATGTAACGAACATCGCGGTGTCCAACACCCTAGTTCGGTCTGGCTGGACTTATGATGCGGCAGAAAGGCCATTGATGCTTACGGCGCAGGCCGCACCCAACCGGGTCTCGGTCTTCCAGTGGACTTACAACACGAATAACGGGCTGGTGGCCTCGGTAACGAATGCCGCCATCACGGAATCGATGGGGTACGATATTCTGGACCGCGCCACGAATATCATGTGGAAGACCGCGAGCGGTACAACGAATCGCTCTTTTGGGTATGCATTCAATGCCGCTGGCATGATTACTAACATGAGTCGCGAAAACGGTGGGTGGACGGCCTACACGTATGATTCGCTGGATCGGCTTCTTTCCGAGAAACAATATGCGAGCACCGGGCTGACCTACTCCGCAGCATGGACGTATGACCTTGCCGGAAACCGGACAAGGGCCATCACCAATAATGTGACGAACCTCTACAGTTATGCGGCGGGGAATATCCTAACGAACTTCGGTTCTGGTACGTTGGTGCAACATGATTTAGCCGGGAACATTACGAACCTACAATACAACACCAGCAAGAAATTGAGCCTTTACTGGAATGGGCGATATGAATTGATTGAAGCCCGCAGTAACGGCGTGACTGTGGAGAAATATGATTATGATGCGTTAGGTAGGCGCGCCCGGATCATTGCCGGCGCGGTGACGAACACGTTTGTCTACAGCGGCCCACATGTGGTAGCCGAGTGGAGCAACAATGTGCTGGCGCGATCTTATTCCCATGGCCCTGGGGTTGATAATTTTTTATCGATGACCACCTACGGGGCGGCGACGAACACGTATTTCTACCTCAAAGACGCCCTCGGTAGCGTTCACGCGCTGGTCAACACCAACGGTGCGGTTGTCGAACAATACAAGTACACCGCTTGGGGCGAGGTGACGGTGCTGAGCAGTAACGGAACCGTGCTGGCCGCGTCGGCTTATGGGAATAGGTTTACATTTCAGGGACGCGAGGTGTCGTGGGAAACAGGGCTGTTATTTTTCCGTAGTCGGTTTTATTCGGCGTCGCTCGGGAGATGGCTTTCGAAGGATCGGATCGGTATTGCTGGTGGTCACAATCTCTATGAGGCATTCGGATCCAACCCAATCAACTTTACCGATGCGTTCGGACTGTACACGTACACGACGGCGAATCCTGTTCTTGGTTTTATTCACCAAATGAATCCATGGAATATGGACGGATCGGCTAATTCACAGATCGCCGCTGGATTTGCCGCTGCAATGGGTGATCGTGCGACAGCCGAACAACTTAGCGGCATGGGACAGATGGATAGTGAGTGCGCTGGCAAGGGCGCGAAGGCCGCATACTGGGGTGCAATCGGTCTTTCGGCTGTTGGCGTTTCCGGAGCGGGTGCTGCGAATCTTTTTAATGCGGGTGCGGCCAGCACATTCTGTTCAGGAAGTTATCCTCTGGCATACGAAGCGGCGCTTGCCGGAAAGGGTTCTGGAATGTTGATAACGGAAACGTTGGGTGGTCGCGCTATGGTGTGGATGGGCGTCAATTCGGATAAGGCATGGCGCATAGCTTCGGCCATCTTCGCCGCAAATGCCACGGGCACAGCTCAAGTGTTTCTTAATAATCCCAGCGCCTCCAGTGTATGGTCAACTGTTGAGCAACCCATATTGTTGTTCATGCGGAACGCAGGACTTCTATTCAAATAGGACACCCATGTTGCAACAACTGAAAATATTGTGGAAGCGCCTTGCGAATAAGGCCGAAGCCGATAGCAATGGACAAATTCGAGTCAGCGGTCGTGACACGTTCGATTATATTCGTGGTGACTGGCAAGCAACTGTTTATGTGGAACTGCTGACAGGCCACATCAAGCGTAGAATCTGTGTCTGGAGCATACGCAAGTGGCATCCGCCGCACGAAACTGAAGAAATGACAAAGGAAGATAAGGATGCAATTCTTTGTTGTCTCCGCTCCTATTTCGATAAGAAACGTATCGCATACGATCTGCTTGAGGGCGATCCGCCATCAACTTGATTTATGGCGTCCGGATAATCACAAACCCTAATATTCATAAGCTTTAGCAAGAGATATGCGGCTGGCTTTTTTCGTGGAATTTTCGGTCGCTGTGACCTTCTATCCATTTATTGACTCCATACTATCGCTCCGCCGCTGTTATGAGCCGTGCTGGAAAAGGCCACGGCGCTCGCCAGCGGCTACGCTACCGGAGCGCCGCCGGGACTGCCTGTTATCCTTTTAGTTGCCTGGCCAGGGACATGGCGGCGCATCGTTGTTGAACTTACCCCGTACGCCCACCGTGCGCTCATGGGGCACCAGTTGCGGCACCGTGTCGCTTAAGAGACAAACCCTCTCGACACGATAACCGGCCAATCATATATTCAACTCATGATCACTGTAGTCCAGGCTGATATCACCACCCTCAAGGTAGAGGCGATCGTCAATGCTGCTAATGAGACCCTGCTGGGTGGGGGTGGGGTGGATGGTGCCATCCATAGGGCGGCTGGGCCTGGGCTGCTGGCAGAATGTCGGGGGTTGGGCTGTTGCCCGACCGGTGAGGCCCGCATTACGGCTGGCCATAGGTTACCGGCCCGGTATGTCATTCACACGGTGGGACCAGTTTGGAGGGATGGGCGTCATGGGGAGGCTGAATTGCTCCGTAACTGCTACCTGCGGTCCCTGGAATTGGCCCAGCAGTACAAGCTGAAATCTATCGCATTCCCTTGCATCAGTACTGGTGTTTATGGTTACCCGCCAGATCAAGCGGCCAAGGTGGCTGTATCGGCGGTCCTTGATCACCAGCAGGCCGACAATGAGATTGCGGTTACGTTCTGTTGCTTCTTGGAGTCTGATCTGGCGTTGTACCGTGAATTGCTTGGGGGGCAGTAGGTGTTCGGGCTAACGCATAGGCGGCGACAACGGCTGATAGCGCAACCGTTTCAGGCCGAATGGACCAGTATCATTCAGCGTAACGTCCCGTTTTATAGCCGCCTGTCGCCGGAGGATCAGCGGGAGCTTCAGGGCCACATTCAAGTATTCCTGGCTGAAAAGCGGTTTGAGGGATGCGCCGATCTGACTATTTCTGATGAGATTCGGGTAACCATTGCCACGTACGCCTGCGTCCTGTTACTTCATCGCGCCACAGACTATTACCCCTTACTGATTACCGTTCTTGTATATCCCCACACCTTCGTGGTTTCACGATATCAGGCTGGACCGGCCGGTCAGCTACTTGAGACCGATGAAAACCTGGTGGGCGAAAGCTGGCGTCACGGGAACGTTGTGCTGGCGTGGGATTCTGTGAAGCACAATGCCTTTGATCTTCACGATGGGCATAATGTGGTGTTTCATGAGTTTGCCCACCAGCTTGACGAGGAGGACGGAACGGCCAATGGGGCACCCGTACTGCCTCAACGGGGCATGTATGGCGCCTGGGCCCGGATATTGGGGGCAGATTATGCCGAGTTGGTACAGGCGGCCGAGGAAGGGAAGCCTTCATTTCTTGATCAGTACGGGGCGACGAATCCGGCCGAGTTCTTTGCCGTCGCCACTGAGGCGTTCTTTGAGACGCCAGTCAAACTTCGATCCAGCCATCCCAAGTTATACGCGGAGTTGATGCTTGACTATCAGCAGGATCCGGCGGGCAGGTAACTTACTCATCAATCCGCTGCTTGAGCCGGTCTACGGTCAGTAGCGCGCAACCCTCAAAGTGGTTGTTGGCAAACACCCAGATGTCACGTTTACGTTTCTGAAGACCCTTAACCACCTCGGCCAGCGCGTTGAGGTCGGCATCCCGGGGTTCGGCGATACGGTTCCAATCTTTCCCCGTACGTTCCTCAATCGCTCCCCGGTCTGGGCCATGTAGCCGGATTACAGTGGTCTCGCTCAACTGGTCTGCGTGGCGCTGGTAGATCTCCGGAACCGGAGGCATGTAGTAGCCCTGCTCAAACACGTGGGCCAGTCCGTTGGCATGGAGGAAGTTGAAGTATCGCTCGTTCAGGTAGTTGGGGTTGCGTGACTCGACACACCAGCAGTAGTCCTGCGGCAATTGGCTGACAAATGCGCCCAGTCGGTCCTGGAATTCCACCTGCGAGGGCATCTTATCCCGGTTCAGGTACTCGAACTGGAACATCATCGGTCCTAAGTATGGTTTCAGGGGCGCAAGTTGATCCAGGAAGGCCTTGAGCAGGTCCACTGACAGGAAGTGGGGATTCGTGACCAGCGGGTCGCCCTTGGCCTTTGGGCGGTAGTGGGTCAATGTGAGTGAATTGGGCATTTTGACCCCGAACCGGAATCCAGGCGGAATAGCGGCGGCGTATTCGGCTACTGTTTTAGGCTGAGGCAATATGACCTTGCCTGGCCCAAACAGGCTCCAGAACCATTGGTCGATTTCAACGCAGTCGAACTTTTGGGCGTACTCGGCCAGATAGTTGGGGTGGGTGGCCCCGGAGTAAACCAGGCCGCGCCAGGAATCGTACTTCCAACTACAGGTACCGAGGTGGAGATTACCGCTCATTCCGGCCTCTAAGGGTCATTCGTTGGTGCTCAGATGGTGGAACAGATCGTGGAGGGTGCTAAGAGTGACTCCGTAGAGCGCGATTTTACGCTGATGATCGGAGGTCACGTAAATGCCCTTAAGCTGATGATCTGCGGTCAGCCAGGGCTCGAAAATGCAGTTCTGCAGCACTTGATGGCATAGGAACAGAGGGTCATGCTGAACTGATTGGCCCACATCCATGACATAGCACACCGTAAGCGGTTCCTCACCGGGCGGTACACTGTGAGGGCGTCTCGGGAAAGCGCTCATGGGAATGGGTAGGTTGCGATGTGATTCAGGAAGGAGAAACCCGTTGATCAGGCGGCGTATCGTGTAACAGCCGAGCACGGTGGTTTCCTCCAGTTTGACCAGTGAAGCATCGGACAGCCTGTGGGGCTTCATCAATTCTTGCAAGGCTTTGGCCTGGTGATCGAGTGACTGTTTCCATGGATGTGATGATGTCATGACGTCCTCCTGTTTGATTCAGTCTATCATAGAGGAGCTCACTGGCAGTTAAAAAGATTCTGATCATTACATTATTCCTGTGGCCTATTCCTGCGTATATATGTGATATTGTGACGCATTGAGGGCGTACCACAACGGTCTGCCCCATAAACTCGACAGGAGATATCGTATGGCAAAAGCAATGACGAAGGGGCAGATCGTAACCGCAGTGGCAGAGGCGACCGAAATCACCAAGAAGCAGGCCGCAGAGGTGATTGCGGCATTGGTTGGTTTGGCGTACAAGAATGCCAAGAACAGCTTCACGCTTCCCGGCTTGGGCAAGCTGGTGTTGGTGAACCGCAAGGCACGCATGGGTCGTAATCCCGCGACGGGCGAGACGATCAAGATCAAGGCTAAGCGCGTGGTGAAGTTCCGCGTTGCTAAGGCTTGCAAGGATGCGATCCTGGGTTAATCGGAACCATGATTCAGAAGGCCGCTGCCGAAAGGTTGGCGGCCTTTTTTGTTTTAGGCGGCAATAGCAAAACCGTACGCTCACCTCGCGCTCCCCGTAACGCGCTTGAACTTTCGCCCCGGTTTCGGCACTCTACCAGTATGCAAGATGCACATGATATGACGCAGAAATGCGATAAGTGCGGGGAAATCATTAAGGCAAAGCCTATTGATGCCGGCCGGACTGGGGAATGTCCGGGTTGCGGTGCGCCTATCTTGGTCAGTATGGGGCGTGACATTCCTCCGGCCCTTCCGTCTTCCCTTCCTGCACCGGTCACAACTGAGGTCCAAACGAGCGGATTCGCCATCGCCAGCCTGGTGCTCGGGATACTTTCGATTGTGCCCGGTGTGTACTTGGGTGGCATCGTCATGGGTATTCTTGCCATAGTGTTCTCCAGAATGGCTGTGACGCGTATCAAGGCCCAGCCAGGTGTCAACGGTCAGGGACTTGCCACGGCAGGGCTCGTTACGGGAATTATTGGCCTCAGCTTGTCGGTTTTCGTGATCCTGATCTTTGGCGCCATTGCAGGTATTGGCTTGGCTTTCTTAGTGGCGATCTTCAAGGCGCTGATGGCTGGTATGCCCCAATGAAATCTGCACGGTATTGGATTCGACGTCTTCAGCTCATCCCTCATCCCGAGGGCGGCTTTTATCGTGAGGTATATCGTTCCGATGAAGGGGTGGGTGGTAAAGCCCTGCCTGCCCGCTATAACGGTCCCAGAGCGTTCTCGACATCTATCTATTACCTGTTACGCAGTCAGGATGTTTCCAGGTTTCACCGTATTGCCTCCGATGAAATCTGGCATTTCTATGCGGGGAGTCCGTTGACTTTGCATGTCATTGACCCACAGGGGTGCTATCAGGCGGTTCATCTAGGCGTTGAGGGTCACCGGAGGCAACAGCCTCAACAGGTCATAACGAGAGGGGATTGGTTTGCTGCAACAGTGGATAATCCCCGGCAATACACCCTCATGGGATGTACGGTGGCCCCTGGATTTGATTTTGCGGACTTTGAGCTGGCTGATCAGGATACTCTTGTCGCCCTATGTCCCACGAAGAGCTCCCTTATCAAGCGGCTGACATGAATATTCGCTTGTTCGACTCAGCCGCGAGGAATACATTCAAACTGAACAGGGATGCAGTATTGATGGTTAAGTGATTGGGTTTTGGCGCCATTTCTCGAACTGCTGAGCCGCTCGCGCCTCAATGCTGCACAGGTTGGAGGGCGGATGTTTAAAAATAATGGCAGAACACGCCGCCTGTTTGACTACAGGGCGGTGCCTCGAGAGAAAAGGACGCTTATTCTTGCCTCAATGCTGTTTGGTTCTGTCCTCAGCTATTTCCTTCTCGTACGATATGTCATTATGATTGGGGAAGTTGAAGGCACCAGCATGCTGCCCGCGCTTCATGATGGCGAACGCCATTTGATCAATAGGATGGTCTACCGCTTCCGTGACCCGCAGCCGGACGAAATTGTCGAGATCAACATGCCTGGCTCGGGGGACTTTTCCGTGAAGCGGATCATCGCCTCTCCAGGGGATGTGGTCCAGATTAAGGATGGGCATGTCATTGTGAATGGCAAGGTGCGAGTGGAACCCTATCTGCCAAAGGGGATGACCACTGAAGGGAAGTCGCTTGGCACGAATGCATTCAGGGTGTCCGACAATGCGTATTTTGTATTAGGCGACAACCGTCCCATCAGTGCCGACAGCCGTACGTTCGGGGCCGTGGGGCGCGACCAACTGGTAGGGCGTTTGTGGATCTGGTAGAAATGGTCTTCATTAGCTAAAGAAATGCCCTCTTTTTGTTCTTCGTAAAAGATGGCCCCGTACCGCCCCGCCTAAGCAGGAACGATACGAGGCCAGGTTCTTCGCGGGACATTATGCTGCCAGGTTGAAACGCCTTACGCCCAACTGGCCAAATCGCTCAACGACTTCGCGGGTATCCTGCCGCGCCATAACACGCGCAGTCTCCGCCAGCCGCTGGATCCCCTCCGTCATACGGGTCCGGGCGGTGGCGTCATCCCGGTAATGTTCAGCAGTGCTGCCGAGGAACTGACTCCGGACCTTCTCCAGTTGCGCATCCAGTTCCTGGTCACCGGCGAAGTTCAACTGCCGGAACTGGTCAATGAACCCCTTCAAGCGGTTCAGCGTCTTCTGGTGTACGCCCGCCTTCCCGTCACGCATGCTCTGGAGCATCTCCTGGCACAACTGCGCGGTTTGCTCCCTCAGACTGGCGACGCAGTCCTGGACAAACCGATCAACGCCGGCCGTGATCTTACGTTTCGATTCCGAGGCGGCCGCCTGACGGGCGCTGATTATGCCCTGATGCTCCGCCATATCCACCAACTGGGTCTCCAGCCGTTTTGGTAGTGCGATCTGGAACAGATCCGTGGTGAAGCCGAAATATCGGTCCATCCTGGAGGGCTGGGGGAACGCGTCCTCAATGGTCGCTACCAGCCGGTCAGGATCCTGGACGAGCTTCCGGGCGGCCTCGTACCACTCCCGGGCGGCCTCTACGCGTAGATCAGCGTATTCGGACATGAAGTCCTGTCTCGCTGCATCGAACTCCTGCTCGAGCCTTCTGAGTGCTTGGGTGGTTTCGCTAAGCTTCTGGTTGGGCAGGAAGTGGCCCAGGCCGTTCAGGAACGGGAAGGTGGCGGCTTCAACCAGGGCGTGGGCCCTCGACTCTATCAGGGAGAAACGCTGAAGGGCCTGCCTCGGCAGTAGTTTCTTGTGGCCCAGGCTGATTAGGTCGGTGACGTTGGCGGCATCGAGGCCGAGGTCTTCAGCACGGAGCTTTTTGGCTGCGCGCCAGTAACGGATGCTGACGTTAATCAAAACTCCTTCGCGGGTCAGTACGTCTAATAGTTGGTTGCTCATCGGATCCTTTCTGTGGTGGGGTAACTCATGGGAAAAAGATGAAGCGTAAACGCTCCACAAGAGTTATAACCCTTTACTTGGAAGTATTAACCGCACGGACACGTTTTGACCGTTCGGTTATGCGAGGATGCCGGTAAATATTTGAATGTTTCAGGTTGCGCGCTCAATAAGACGGCGTATAGTTGCAGGCAAAAGCGGCGCTAATGCCGCTAATGGAGGAATGATCGATATAACGTAAATTCTCTTACAATTTAATTTCTGCGATTCTGTGCAGTTGATGTTGTCCTGAAAACCGCCAAGTTTTTTACGTGAAATGAACAACACTGCCGAGAGTCGCGTCCCGTGTGGGGCGCGGCTTCTTGTGCATGTTCGTTTCACGGGCCTTGGCGGGCCTTCAGGACGGCATGAACTTGGAGTTCGCGCCTTCTTTTTTGTATTGAAACCCGGGATGGAGGTAGAAATGAGTGACGACATATTTGATACTGCATTGGATATACAGAATGACATTCCTGATGAGGGGCAAGTTAACATGGAGCAAAGTTCCTATGGTGCATCCATGGATTTTGTTCCAAGTCAGTTCGGGCCGGGAGGGGGGATTTTCGAAGGCGGGAACAGAATAGCCACAATCGCTCCTAACCTCGCCATTCCAGGTGGTTATCATATGCAATCATTTGGGAGTTCGCGGGATGTAAATATGGGCGATGTGCTCGATAGTTTTGATTTTAAGATCAATGATGTGCATATGCCTTGGAGTGCCCATGATTCTCCGGATGCAACTGCCGGGATTGTTGGTTCACCCGATACCGATGCGTATTATTGGCAGCCCCAGACGACGCCCTTCACATGTGCAGTGCAAGCCCAGAGAGGCATAATTGAGGAATATACGGGCAACGATGTGTCTGAAGCCGCTCTTGTTTATGAAGCAACGTCCAATGGCTGGCTTACGGACCGTGGTATGGCCCCTTCAGATGTGGGGGATTTACTCCAGCTTCATGGCATCCCTTGTCATTCGGAAATGGGGGCGTCCATACAGGATTTAATGGCCGAATTGGCTCAAGGGCACAAAGTCATTGTAGGTGTTGATTCTGATGAGCTCTGGCATGACGCGTCACCACTTAAAGACTTCTTTCACCAATCTGCTGATCATGCGATCTGGGTAACAGGTGTTGACGCAACAGATCCAAATCACCCGCAGGTTATCATCAATGATTCTGGAGATACCACAGGTGGGGCCGGTAAAGCGTATGATTTAGAACAGTTCAAGGATGCGTGGCAAGACTCCGGATTCTTTTATGTTGCGACTGACAATGCGCCATCTGACATGAGCTTTGCCGCAGGGCATGGTTTTGACGAAGCAACAGGTGTATTCCCAGCCATCTCGTCGTATTTTGGCGGTGTTTACGATGACTTCAGGTCACATCTACAGGAGCGTCTTGCTGATAGTACTCAGGTGGGGCCTGGGGAAACAACCTCTTTACTAACAGATGCCGCTGTCCGGGCTTTCATCGAAAATTTACCCAAAAGTCGAATGGCATCACTTAATGAGTCAGCAACAGACACACTATTTCGAATCATTTGAAGGAGAAAATAATGGCAAATCTCATTACGAAAGACCAAGTTCTGGATGTCGCTACAAAGTTTATCGGTCTTGCCGGAGATGTGAAGGATACGGCTGCAATTGAACATGTTCAGGCGCAAATTGCCCAATATAGATTAGGACTCTTCCGTATCGTGGTTGTCGGCGAGGTGAAAAAGGGTAAGTCATCATTTATCAACGCTCTGCTCAGTGAGCCCGGGCTTTTGCCAACAGCGAGCGATGTTGCTACCTCAACTGTATACAAATTAATGTATGGCACACCGAAAAAAATAAAGGTGTTTCCATCGGCCGCTGATATAGAAAGTGCCAAGACCACACCTCCGCCAATTGAAATTACTGAAGCGCAACTTCCTGACTTCGGTACAGAAGCGGGTAACCCAAACAACACAAAGTGTGTTGATTTTATCGGAATGCAGTTGCCTCATCCATTACTCAAGGACGGGGTTGCCATCATCGATACCCCGGGTCTTGGCGGCCTATTCAGGAAACACCGTGACATCACATGGCGGTACATTCCTAACGCCGACGCTGTATTCTTTGTTCTGGATTCCGTCGAAGCGGTCATTAGTCAAGCTGAAGTGGACATGCTGCTTGATCTTCGAAAGAAGAACCCGCTCATTTTCTTCGTGCAAACGAAGATTGACCTTGTCGAGGAAACTCAATGGAAGAAGTGGCGGGAACGTAATCTGCAGATCATATCTGACAAATTGAATGTGCCGACAGAAAAACTCATCTATTTCCCTGTCAGCGCGAAACTCAAATTCGCTGCTGATGCGAACCATTCATCAAAACATCTGGATCGTAGCGGATATTCGGCACTCATCTATTTCTTGTACAATAAACTACTTGCAAAAAAAGAAGACCAATTAGGGCGGCGGCTACTCTCGGCCCTTTCGGTCGAGGCTGCTGGCATACACCGCAAACTCACTGACAGTGTACAAATTGCCGCAACCGAGACTAAAGAAGGGTTGGATAATCTCGAAAGAACCTTCATCGAGACGAAGACTAAGTATGGACAGTGGAAAAATAGCGATTTCCAAAACGCCGTGACGACTTTTCAAGACAAGGTAGCGGAACTCAAACGCAAGACACGCGAAAATCTGCAGGAACAATTAGATCCTTCCCCGTTCAGTCCGCTTGTTTCTGAAATCGTGAGTCCCCTGAGAGGGGTGAGTTTTGACCCGCAGCAGATGAACGAGCAAGCGGATTCGGTTTTGGCTTCTTGCGTTGATAAGTGCTCACAGATCGTGCTGGATGTACAAGGTCACTACAACGATCAGATGTTCGTTATTGTCAATGACTTCTCGTCCGCTCTCGGCAAGAGCCTTCCCGTGCAGATTCATACTCCGATTTCTGGAGGTACGCGGATGCACATAGACAGTCTGAATATGCAGTTCAGCGGATTTGAGGAAGCGCGAAATTCACTATATGGCGGAATGGCAGGTGCAATGATGGCAAATATCGGGGTCAGCATACTCGGCCTGGTGTTTCCGCCACTGGCCGCCGCCGCCGGGATTGCAGCTCTTGTAGGTGCGGCCGTGGGTGGGTGGAAGGCCAGCGACGGTTTGAAGACCCGTCGGCAAGTGGAAGCACTTGCCCAACTCGAGAAGGTGTTATCCGATACTGTACGCCGTGCACAGTCACAGTCTATCCGTCAGTTTGAGAACATTGCCGCAGAGTACGAAAAAGGTGTTCGCGACGCACTCCGCAAGGCCACCGCGGAAGTCGAACAGGAAATTGCAGGCAAAATGGAGTCCATTTCTGAGCAGCGGCAAAGATCCCGTGATGAGGCTAAACAAAAGGCAGATGGCTTGCGCCGAATGTTGGAGCAAGCAGATATCGTTCTTCGAAATCTTGCGAGACTAACCTCTGAACAGACGGAGTTGCCGCATGTGTAATAAAGAGTGGCGAAAGGTCGGGGATCAATGCCCTAAATGCGGCAGTACAGAAACTGCCGTGATAGTCTGGAAGAATAATGATGAAGAAATCCCCGCGATTGGAGGCCAAACAAGGGATATTTTACGGCCGGCAACATTTAAAATGGAATGTCTGACCTGTAAATATGTCAGCGATATACTGTCCGAGCACAAAAGAGGTGAGGCTTTCTCGTGAATGATTTTCGAAATCGAATACATGATATTCTGAAAACTTTCAAAAGAAAGCACCGGGGTGTAAAGCCACGGCGGTTTGTTATGTGTGAAGAGGATTATCTTTCGTTTTACGGCAATGGAAATGTAGTAACGCTAGAAAAAGAGCTGAAAATCTTCGGTATTATGGTGGTTCGCGGCGACTACACACATATCGAATCAGGAGATCAAATTCTGGAAACGGTTCGAATTTGCGTAGCGGCGGAAGAAGCAGACTAATGACTGCTTTACAGAATAATACAGTCTTCTCTTATGAGCAGTTCGATGATGTTGTAAAGCGGTTCGCAACCTCCATGCCGGAATTCCTGCTCCGGCACAAGTCAACTGCCCCGCTTGCCTTTGAACTTCAGCGGCTCCGACTTCTTGAATCATTAGATATGCGCTTTACAGTTGCTATTGTGGGGCAAATGCGCGTCGGGAAATCAACGCTGTTGAATGCGCTTATTGGGGAGAATCTTGCACCCACCGGCGTAACCGAGACTACAGCAACGATTAATTGGTTTCGGCATGGTCAGGGAGACCAATGTCACAATTTTAGAGTTCATTGGATGGATGGTAGCACCTCCGACTTTCCTCTTCAAAAAGCTTCCGAATGGATCGGCACGGACGAGAACGCGTCCAAGACTCGTTGTCTCGATTTTTTCGCCGATACGGATTTCTTGCGTGTCGCCAACGTCGTGGATACCCCTGGAACAAGAAGCGTGATCCAAGCGCATGAGGAGGCGACTCAGGGATTCCTTGCTGCGAAGTTAGAGGAAGACACACTGCGATATGGTGGAAGTGCTGACGCGGTCTTATACGTGGTGAATCCCGTAGGTCGTGAGGACGATCTTAAGTTGTTGACTAAATATGGGCAGGATTCCCGTCTGCCGGGTGCGTCAGCGTACAATAGCATCGGGATAATTCAAAAGTGGGACATGAATCAAGAGGGGGTTGCAGCCAATTTTGATGACTGGGATCCGGTTGGTAACGCCTATAAAAAGTGCGAGCGATTAAAGGTGCATCTTGACGGTCAAGTGGCGGCGATAATCCCAACGAGCGGATTACTGGCGATCAAGAGTATTAGCACACCCTCGGATATATTGAATCTGGTCGTAAGATTTGCGCAAGAAACACCGGTAAATACGGTGAACCGACTTCTCGGTGACAAAGACGACTTCCTTGAAGAAGCATCTGATATTCCGCTTTCGGTGGAGCAAAGAAGTCGAATTCGACAAGCACTCAAATGGGATATTCTCCCGATTTGTATCAGGCTTGCGTGCCAACACAAAACGACAGACGGCGAGACGCTTCGCGCCAGACTCCATACAGCCAGCGGCATCCCAGCACTCCGTGATCTGCTCCAGAAGAACTTGTTTTCTCGTGCTCGTTTGATCAAAGCCAGTACGATACTTCGAAAGGCATGGGAGCCATGTGAGATCTCGCTGCAAACCCTCCGCAGGGAATCCGAAATGCAAACTGCAATGGTGGAAAAAGGCCGTGAAGCGGCAGACGCAGTCACCGCGCGTTGTGCCAGCGATGCAGGATTAATCGACGCAAAGAAATATATAGAGGATTCGCTTTGCGTTCTAGAGCGGGATATCTCGGCCTTGACAGAAATCCATCGTGAGGTGGACGCCTTGAAATATCGAGTTACACGGAATTTTGAGCTTTTCGATGCGGACATCGAATCGTTAAAAGTACTGGAAACAAAACGTGCAACATTCGCCCCGGAAGAGGCCGTCGAACTCGACCGTCTCTTCGGGCAACAAGGTCCTGATTTGTGGTCACGCCTCGGGCTGGTCGTCACCACATCAGACAACACGGCGGCCATCACCAAGGCCAGAGAGCGCTTTGCTTTTTGGTCACTTCAGAAACAGCGCAACTACGGTGATAAGGCTGCAATTTGCACGCACGCTGGCGATATTCTGGATAATATTCTTAATCTTCTGGAGGCAGAAGCCCAATGAATGACACGATAGCCATTGATTTTGGAACCATGCGCACTAAACTTTCATACCTTGACCCCCAACGCAACTCCGTCGAACTTATGCGCTTGGGACAGGATGAACGTTCTTTTATTCCTTCTATATTCTTTCTAGGCGAAGACGGGCGCCGACTGTGCGGTGACGAAGCAGCTGAGTACCGTGATTCAGACCCGCAGGCTTTCTTGCGTCGCCCATTAAAAAGGGATTTGCAGGAGCAATGGGTACGCGCTGGAAATAGGGAGAAAGCAACACCGATCGAACTTCTTTCTCTACTTTTTGCGGGTCTTCGTAACCGCACAAAGGAAATTCCGCATTTTAGAGACACTTTGCCGGTCGGATTGTCCCTCACGATTCCGGCACAGTATGGACCGCCCGCTAAGCAAATCCTCGCGGAGGCAGCCCGCAATGCAGGTTTTACCGAGGATCGAATTAGCTTTGTGGATGAACCGATAGCCGCAGCCCAGGCATGGCTGACTGAGTTAGGTGGGCAAGAAGAGCATGTCATTGTTTTGGACTGTGGCGGTGGCACTTTGGATTGGGCATGCCTGCATCGTACCGATGGCAACTCTTTTTCGATTATACCTGACCTTCCGCCTGGAGGAGATAATCGACTTGGGGGATTTGACATTGACGAGGCCATCTACGCTTTAATTGACGATGCGATCAGTGATAAGGCTGTGCGGGCCGAACTTCAGTCAAAACACTCACTTGTCCTAGATCAAATTCGTTTAATTAAAGAAAGGTTTTCCCGGACTGGCTCGGGCGGAAGGATTAGTATTGGCAATCAACATGTTGAGATATCTTCTGAAATTCTTGGCGATATTGTTAACAAACGATACATCGTTCAAGCTTGCTTGACCTTGAGTTCCTATCTGGAAAAGGTTCGAACTAAAATCAATCTCGATACTCCAGCTGTACTTCTTGTTGGTGGTAGTGCGAAGTTGCGCGGATTTAAGGAAGCTATTACAGAGCAATGTAAGTGCAATGCCGTTTGGTGGGAGCGTTCTGAATATGCGACGGTGTTGGGGGCGTTAGCTAATGTGACATTGAGCGGAGGGACTGAGTTGCCGAATTGTATTATTCAAAATACTACTAGCCTTCAACAATCAAACGATCTGTCGTGTAAAGAAATAGAATCTGATGCATACAAGTCAACGACTGTTCAGTTAGAGCCAAGCTTCATTGACATTTCGAAAGAAAGGCTCGCGCAAAAACTTCTTTCGTTGAATGCAGGCAAACTGGCAGCGGGAAAAATAGCAGTTGGAGATGCCATCTCGGGTTCAAATATAATTAATGCGTGGAGTGAATATGCGCGAGCAATCCCCGTGTCAGATGCGCTCGTCCAGCATGATGATACATGGTTTGGCACTGGTAAGAAGGGATTGCTGGCGTCAGCTTCGCGAGTTTGTCTCTCGGACTCCTCTTCTGGACGATGGAGTGCTGAATGGAAATGTATTAGATGGCTTTGCGCTGGCCGAAATAAAATCAGTTTCGACCAAGTCGAATACTGCCTTGCCAAGGAACATAGTTTAATCCTGTATGAATCACTGGATAAAATTCATAAGTCTTATCGGACACCGAAATTTTATGCCGAAGAATTATTGCAAAAAGACTTTTGTCGATCTTTGCTGGCTTGTCAGTTATTGCCCATTACGTCTGTATTCGGTCAGGGCGATACGGCCAAAGTTATCATTGCACGATGTAATAATTATCTTGTTGATAATGCAGATAAATTCTTAATAGCTGTAATTAATAATTGGGTATGTGCGAAATATCGCGGTCCTCTTTTGAATTGTATTGACCAAGGGCGTAATGAAATTCGCAAGGAAATGTGCGTTTTGCAGGCCGCACTTGACGCCATTAGTCAGGACTATCAGCGCCTCAATGAGGCTATTCAGCCAAAACCAGCTGTTCGTAGCCCATGGTTGAAAGGTGGGTTGATTGCAGCGGGTGTTGTCGGAGCTTTAGCTACTGGCAATAAAGCGATAGCCCTTGCTGCTAGAGATTACGCATATAGCGAAACTTCTTGCGGAGTGCCCGAGCCCATTACGGATGCTTGGCAGAAATTGCTACTGAGTGTTGTTGCGCAAAGTAAAACGATGCAGTCGATTATCGATGAACAAATGAAATTAATCGAAAGAATATTTGGGAAATATTTCCCTTTGTTTGATGGTGTTGATCTTCCTCGTTTATATTCACTTCTCTCAATTCCTTGTGGATGTGAACCTCTTGCTCTTTCTGCCAGTTCTAAAGGATTTCTTGCGAATATATCACCAATTGATGTTCCTGATGGTTGTCAGGTTCTCGATTTAAAGATGCATTTTGTCAGCATATTGAAATCTCCCATTTTTGCTGCGATGAAAGACGGCTTACGTGACCAGCAGCTATCAGGTAAATGATGATGATCAAAACGACTCATATGTTTTCTTTCAGGAATGTTTTTGTTGTTCAGGCTTGGTGCGCCCGTCATCCCCACCCCGTACAGCCCTCCTTTGGAACTGACGTGCGGTCTATTTCCCGATCCTGTACAAGTCATAATCAGTGCCTCTACTGTCACGTAGGTTCGTTTTCCCGACGCAGAGGCGCAACTGTGCGGTTCTGGGATGATGGTTCACTGCATTTCCTCTGTTGTTCCGAATTGCCTCCGGCCTTGTGTTTGGCCCGGGCGGACAGGCCGTTGATAAATGAATGACCGTTCTTTAACTAGGTTTTTGATCATTGTGGTTCTGTTGGGCTTGGCAATGATTGGACTGATCGTACGCCTTGTGGTGCTCCATCTTGGTATTGGCGCGCCTGAGCGGGGCACGGCGGCCAAAACGCGTACCTTCAAACAAACCCTAGCTGTTTCCCGGGGCCGCATTCTAGACGGCAGTACGTCGGCTGGCATTCTTGCGCTTAATATTGGCGTCCAGAACATTTGGGCTGATCCCTCCTTGCTGATGGCGAGTAACCGTGTTGATGCCACCGTGTTGAGCCTGAAGGCCTTATTGGATTTCGATATTGCCGAGGTCACCGCCAGGTTGTCCAAGACGAACAGCCAGTTCGCCTATGTTGCCCGGCTAGTCCCTGAGGCGACGGCGGAACAAGTGGCAAGTCTCAAGTTGCCGGGGGTCCACATGAACGATGCCTCAATCCGGTTCTACCCCCAGAATGGCATGTTGTGCCATGTGCTTGGGTATGTGACTAGCGATGGCGTTGGGTCTGGAGGCGTCGAGCAACTTTTGGAGAACTATCTCAAGGGGCGTGCCGGGTTAATCGAGAGCCGGTTGGATGGGCACCGCCGGGAGATGGTTGACCGGCGCATCCAGGAGATCTCCCCACAAGACGGCGCTGACGTGTTCCTGACGATTGACCAGAACATCCAGTATATTGCGGAGAAGGCCGTAGATGCGGCCATGGTAGTTAACCGGTCCACAGCGGCCTTTGTCATCATTCAACGGATCCGCACTGGGGAAATTCTGGCCATGGTCAGCCGTCCAGGATTTGACCCCAACCGATACCGGGAGGCGAATGACCTGCAGAAACTGAACCGGGCAATTGGTTATGTTTATGACCCAGGCTCTACATTCAAGGTATCGGTGATCGCAGCGGCGCTGGATATGGGAATCGTTAAGCCGGAAACGATGTTTGAAACCGAGAACGGGCGATGGCTTTACCAGGGTAAGATCCTCCGGGATTACCACTCTTATCCTCGCTTGAATGTCGCGGACATCCTTAAGAAATCGAGCAACATCGGTGCTGCCAAAATCGCCATCCAGTTAGGAAATGTAAATATGGACCGGTATCTACGTGCCTTTGAAGTCGGAAGCAAGCTGGGGATTGACCTTCCTGGTGAAGAATACGGTATTTATCCGAGGTTGGCCAAGTGGGCTCCCATCAGTTCCAGCCGGATCGCGATTGGGCAGGGGGTCTCGGTCACGGGGCTCCAAATGCTGAGCATCCTTTGCACCATCGCCAATAATGGAGTGGTGATGAAGCCTTATGTGGTACGGGAGATTGTCGCTGCCGACGGAACGGTACTATTGCGGCGGCAGCCCGAGGAGCTAGGCCACGCGATCAGGTCGGACACGGCCGCGCTGATGCGTTCCCTTCTGGCCCGGGTTTGCGAGGTGGGTGGGACCGGGACGAAGGCGCATGTGGATGGCTTCCGGGTGGCTGGCAAGACCGGAACTGCGCAAAAAGTCAAAGGAGGTCATTATTCCGAGACCGATTACATGGCCTCATTTGTCGGGTTCCTACCGGCAGAAAAGCCTGAAATCGGGATGATAGTGGTGTTTGATGAGCCGCAGCCATTGCACACTGGCGGTGCCGTCGCTGCTCCCGTATTCGGTGAAATCGCTAAACAGGTCGTACGTTATTTGGATATCATTCCAACTGAAAATGAGCCTGTCCGTAATGTTACCTCTCCGGAAAGTAATGAGACATTTTGACGAAATCAATCAACAGGTTTGAAAATGATCCCCGGATTGACGCCATGGTTCTGGAAGCGGGCAATATCAGGGAACTGGTTCAGAATGTTGTTCTGCTGGCCGGTCAGCTTCTGGATGCCGGACGCGATAAGTGTGACGTGATTCCTGAACTCGATCTTTCCGGCATGGCTCCCAATCAGAGGTTCATGATGTGGGCAACCGATGCTGGCGGGTTCGATACAGATCCGGAAGTCGTTAAGTACGGGAATTATTTCTATTTCAGCATCCTGGGCCATGCCTATGATCTTTACGTGGCATTACCGAGCCTGACAGATGCCGAACTTACGAAAAAGGCTTCAGAAGTTGTCGCTGCCATGTGTGCGATACCGGAGGCGTATGTGCCAGTTTTTCCGGAATCGGCTGAGGTAGATGAGGCCTTTGCCCCAGAGGGAGATATTGGTGATTTGGAGTTCCTGCGTCAGGGGTGTGCATCTGCGCTAATCTATGTTTCGGGTTGGTGTAAAAATTTGATCAACGGCAATGGTGAATCTGATCTTATTGAGGATCCTGCCTCTTTGCTGGTTGAAGATCCTGGATGGGAGCCACGGCAGGGCGGTATGTGTAATTGTGTTACGGGTTGACTGCGATAGCTAACAAACGGCGTACCCTGCGCCCGCGATACTGGGGGAGTCGGACATGCCGACTCCCCCAGTACTTTAAGCGGTGAACTCCACCAGCCCCGCATCCTTCAGTGACCTGTACTGTCCGGTTGCGCCCAGGTTAACGTGATCAAGCACCCCGATCTTCAGGATCTGGCCGGCTTGGATGAGCTGCCGGGTGATTAGTAGGTCTTCTGGGGAGGAGTAACCTCCCTGGTTCCATCGTGACCCGGATCCGCACTGGGCCAATTAAACTAAGCTGCATTCCTGACATCGTTACCTCCAATGCTAATGGTCCGTGCTTGTTGCCGGTGCCACCCCCGGCATGCCTCCTGGAACCCACAGCTGCCGCAATAGAACGACTGCTCACAGGGTAACCAGTGCTCAGCTGCGATCATCGATTCTGCCCGTTTAACCAGGCAGACCATCCGGTCAAATTGGTCCTGGGTACGGGTGGTCAGGTGCTGTTCCAGGACCGGGGTTTTGGATTTTACTACGACATCAAACCTGAAGTCCGGTGTCTCGCCATGGGTATGCTGGTAGCCATACAGGAATACGGTCGGCTGTAGGTCCAGGTGTGGCTTCTGCTTGGGCCATCGGGCGCCCGAGGTTTTCCAGTCCACCAGCGTCTTACGGCCGGCTTTCTGAACGACGGTATCAATTTCCCCAATCATGGGCGTTTCCAGCGATTCGCCCCACTGATCAACTAGCGGTACAGCAAAAGCCTCACTGATTGATACGACTTTCTCCTCGGGATCCAGGCGGTCGACGAGGCAGGCGACCATGTCTCGCCCCTGCCGACTTAGATCATCAGCGTTCTGGTCGTTATCGAACCGGATAAGGCGATCCTCCTTGATTTGCCGTAACCATAGGGTTTGGAACAGGTCGGCGGCTTCTTCCCGCCTCACTGACTGGCCATCCTTGCGTGTGAGCTGGATCCACTCCAGGCATCGGTGGAAGGCCGACCCGAAGCTCAAGTTAACAGATGTGAACGCCTGAGGCAGTCGGATGATGCGTTGGAACGCATATTGTAAGCTGCAAATGTTAAGAAATTGGTTCAATGCGCTGAAACTCCAGTGCGGCCGATCTCGATATTCTGACAGGGTAGACATAAAAAAAGTCCTTCGGTTGAGGCGGGGAGGGGAATGTCCCCGCCCCGCCATGGTTATGCTGCTTTGCGTTTACCGTTCAGCTCATCCAGCAGATCCGAACATTGCTTGCGGGAGAGGTCGTACAGCCCCGTTACCCCGCATTGCTTCCGGATCGTCGCATTGAGATCCGAAAGGGTAATGTTTTTCTGCTGAGCCAGGTCGGTCAGATACTTGATCTGCTTGTTGCTGGCCTTCTCCGGCGACGGAGCAGGCTTCATGCTTGCTGTCGGAGTGGGTAAACTGGACTGCTTTACGAGTTCACTTTCGACACTGTTCTTAACCAGCTCGAAGGTCTCGTGGAGTTTAGCCTGGATCAATGCCGGATCCCGCTCGCTGATTTCTGTCTCCAGGCTAAGGCTGAATCCCTGACTGGAGTATTCAGCGCCAGGCACCGGTAACTTCTTTGCGTATGACACGATAGCTTTAAGCATTTGTTTCTCCTCAGGCTGCCATCGCCATCATCGCGGGGGGATCGTCAGTCGGTTCCACGCTGGTTGCGTGGGCGTACTCGTTCTCCTTCAACCCCTTATCGGCCACTCGTTCCGCCCGTAAGGCGGCATCCAAGCGGTCCGTGCCACTCACCTGAATGGCGATCTGGCGCCCAGTCCGATACTCGGATCCACAGGCGACCTCCATTACTACGTCGAATCTGCTCATCGTTTGCTCCTATAATGCGAAAGGGCCGCAGGATTGCTCCCACGGCCCCCTCAATGTTTATCTCTCAGGCCTCAAACCTTGATAGCCTGCAGTTTCGCCAGCCCCGAGCGGACACTCTCCACTTCGGCTTTACGCTGACGGTCCTCTTTAGCCACTTCCTTGATCAGACCGGCCAGATCAGCCAGAGTGGCCTGGGCCTCCCTGACTTTCAACCTGGCTGTCTCATACGTCGCCTGGAGTCTATCCAGCGCGCTCAACTCTTCTGTCTTTTCAGGCATTACATTCTCCTTATTGGTCACTGGGACCGTTACTTCGTTTCCTTCAATAACCGGCACCGCTTCCGGTATAGCCGTTGGTGTTTCATTCTCGGCAGCCACCGTTACTTTCACCTCAGGTACTTTCACTGTTTCACGTCCTGTTCGAACCGGCATGATGACGTGCGTGCCACCGCGATCATCCACACTCTTGAGCGGACTCATCTCAGCCACATAACTGAACGTCCTGAAGCCGGCGGCGAGCGCCTCAAGCAAATACGTCCGGTTCAGGCCAATCTCACCGCCCGCTCCCTCATACGAAGACCCGCCCTCCAGTGTCAGCACAGTATCGGTGGCGGCATCCTTGCCCCGACCACTGATACTCAAGCGGCTCTCTTTGCCCACCAGTACGATGGTCCCATGGTCAGAATCATGCCCAGGGAAACCGGGCAGAATCTTCCGCAACGCTTCTGCGTCCTTGTCGGTGAAACAGCAGCGTTGCAGATTCGGATCAAGCGAGTAGTCGGGGATCACCTGACGCCAGTTCGGAAAGGTGCCATCAGGAACCTTAACGGTATAATTCCAGGCTCCCACCGTCAGGCCGAACCAGGCTTTACGGAATTCGGGAACTTTGCCACTTTTTGGCGTTATTTCCTCCCGTAAGCCGATGAAGGGCGTGCCGGTTAATCCCGCCCATGTGAGAAAGCGGCTGGCAGGGATCAGGCATGAGCTTTTCAGGTCAAAACGCATGCTATTCCACACTGACAACCGGCGGCCATCCACGCTAACCATGCAGCCGGGGCGGTCACCAGTGCCGCTGACATCCAGGTAGATGCTGTTAAGCACGTAGCGGGTGGGGTCGGTTGAAACGAATGGCGCAAGTCGGCGGTAGGTTTCGAGGAAACCATCGGCTGGCGAATGCTGCACGTCTATCTTCGTTTCAGGCCATTCGGCCGGATCCAGCGCATTCACTGTGAACTGGATGGCATTGCCGGCTACATTGTTGGTAATGGCGATCTGGTTGCCGGGAGCGGTGACGAGGCGGATTTGATCACGGTCCGCGCCCTTGGTTAATTCCTTCAGTGTGCTGAGGGGCATGATAAACCCACCTTCTTCAGAGCAGGTCGCGTTCAGAAAGCTGAAACAGGCGGTCTGGTCGAGATCGGTGGCGGTGGCGGTTAAGCCGTTTTTGGCTTCAAATCGAACCGCGCCCAGGATGGGGATCGTTACCTTTCCGGGGATGATCTTGGATAAGCCGGTGACGGCGGTTTTCAATTCAGAACGGGGGATAGTAAGTTCCATGGCGGTTCCTTTCAGGTAGTTGCAAACAGTTGGGAGAGGTCCTCGTGCATTTGCTTCATGACGCCGATAGCAGCCGCCGTGATAAGCGTGCAAAGCGCCAGAAAGCCGCCGATCCAGGGTACGTGGGCCACGAGATAGGCTGCGATGGCACCCAGCAGCATGGCCTCAGCAAATTCCCGGTGACGCTCGATAAAACGCAGGATGCGCTCGCCTATGCTGCGGGCACGGTGGTAGAGCATCAGCAGTTCGGCTTTAGCGCGAGCGGGGATATTGAGGCGTCGGATACGGTCTATGATTTCGCGATAGTTCATGGGGGTTCCTTGTGGGGGTTGGGGGTTGATGAAATGGCAGTCGACGAGACTGCCGGTGAGGCGAAAAGAAAGCGCCTCCCTCTAAGTATTATAACTCGGAAAGGAGGGTAATTTACTCGGAGGCGGGTGGGGAAAGATGCCGCGTGCTGGTGGAAGCGTTTAGGGATTTCATGGTTCTGTGGTTGTCACTGCATACCTTCTGTGAAATCCATAATCGAACCACCTGAAATGTTTGGCTTTTATTTGCTGTGATCGCGGGTTCTGCCAATTTCGTTCCGACTGTTGCTGAAACCATGTGTTTTGCTAGATTAGTCGTAAATAGTTGTAGTTATGCATTTTGCAAATAGTTCAAACGACTCGTGATGGGTGGTTTGAACTCAAAAAATAATGCCTTTTAGATTCGGGACCAAAAGGTCGCGGGTTCAAATCCCGCCGCCCCGACCATTTTCCTTTTTAGACCCCTGCGGACACGTTGGGACAAATCGCGACTCTGATCAATGTTAGCAGGGGTTTCATGTTGGTCTTGCGTTTTTGTGTTGTGGACAGTTGCAGACCCTTCGGAACCCGTTTTGACTATCGATGTGGTCCCTTTTTCAGTCCCTTTTTTTTTGCCATACCAGGGCAGGGCATTAATCGCTTGCGCCTGTGGCAAGAGTGATGCATCCGTGTAGGTTATGGCCGTCAAATTTGGGCCGCTGTGCCGCATCAGATTCATGACTGTTGTGAGCCCCGCACCATTCACTTGCAAACGCGTGTCGAATGTTTTACGCAGACAATGGAAATCCACCAGGCGGCCCTGAGTGTCTTGTGCAGCGATCCCCGCCGCGTTGTAGTCCATACGCATTGCGCGCATGCGGGGTAATCCGCCTGGGAAGACCAGTTCGCCGGCATCCACGAAAGAAGGCTGAAAGGCCGACAGCGCCGCAGTCAGTTGATCATGAAGCGGGATAACAGCCGATTTATGGTTTTTTGTCGTGGAGGCCCGAACACGGATGCAGGGCGCTATGGTGTCAAAATCAATGTCTCCCCATTTAAGCCCCTCGATTTCTCCCCGCCGCAAACCCGTTTGGACTGCCACCAGATAGAATAGCGAACGGCTCCCCGAAATGGATAGAAGGCCGGAAACCTCCTCGACGGTAAGCGCCCGCCGTTCAACTTGCATGCCGCGTGTCTCGACTCGGACTATTCGCATCAGGGGATTCAATGTCATGCGGTTTTGATCGACCATCCAATTGCAAAAGGCACGAATTGCGTTTAAATATTCGTTGATTGTTTTCGGGGCAGCTTTTTGTTTGGCTCGCCACGTTTGGAAACTATCCGCTGTTATTTCGCCCAGGACTGACCAACCGCATTCGGTCAGGAGACGGCGCACACGACTTTCTACAAGGTTAATATGCTTCTCAGAACGACCGAGCACGGTTAGATCCTTGATATACTCCTCAACGTGCTCTGTAAGCGGCCTAGATGCAGCCAGACGCATTGGCTTGGGCAGAATGAGGCCCACCCCTTCACGTTCGACCTCACGCACCAGGGCCGCAGCCTTTTGCTCTGCAACCTGCTTATCAGTGACGCCTAGGTTAACGCTTTTACGACCGATCCGCGTATAATACTTCAATGATTTCACCTTCACCCCATTACGCCTTCTTGATCGTCGAAATACCGCACTCATGATGCCCTCCTGTTTTCACCACTCATTGTTGCCAGTACCGCAGCAACTTCCGAAGCCCTGTAACGGATGCACCTTGCCGAAAAGCGAACCTGTTTAAGGAGGCCCTGATCAACATAGCGACGAATTGTCTTTGTACACATGTTCCATCGCTTGGCGACTTCTTTGACGGTTAATAAAGCTTCGGTTTCATTCGTTGACGGGTTCATGGCGTTTTCTCCTTTAGATTATCATCGTCATGGACGACTTTTGGGACATATTTCCACATATTCGACAATGTCTTATCATCCAATGCGAACCATTCTTTTTGGAGGGCTTCTATCGCATTCCAGTAATCATCCTGATTATCTCCCTCAAGATTTTGATTTTCAGCAGCCATTTTTTCAAAGAGTTCACGATCGAACAGGAAGGATTCCATTGCCGCTGGGTTGTGAGCTTCGAATATTCTTGCAGAGGGTTCGATTAGTTCCCAATACCCTTCCCAGTGTCGCTCAGGTTCACGAAGCGACTTTGAAACCCCTGCGGGGCTTATTTTAGTCTGATGAGTCTCTTCAAGCCATCGGCTTATCGCTCTTGTGCTTATCCGTCTGGCAGCTTGGTAGATAAACGGGAAAAGCGCAGTAATAAGGCCGTGCTTTGCCCTCGAGGGTCCGCTCTCTGCAAATTCGAGAAGTCCTTCACGCATTTCATTCAATTTGTCATCGCAATCCATAGTAGCCTCCTGATTTATTAATCGCAATGTAGTCGTAGTGGGCAAAGTAGTCAATCTTCTTTATAAGTATATTTCTTTCCGTTAATTTGCCTATGACTCTGCATCGGTCCATTGTGGAGATTATGAGGTGAATAATCTTTACAGTCCTTTGCTCAACGTTACACTCGAATTATGAAACGGATGGAGCGGATTGGTTACGACCGCTCATCCGGAAAAAAACTTGGATAACGGGATCGGCATAATAACTAGTTCGCCAATTCAAAGAATGAAGAAGATTCGGAACAACACCTTAGCCCTATTAGTCATCGCCGCTATTTTTTCCGGATGTGCTACCGGGAGACTGGCAGATCTGCGTGACTGCGGGAAAATTTCCATAGGAGTGGGGGCCGGGCTAGGCGCAGATGTTGGCCTAGGCGCTCTTGTACATCCATCAGTTGGCATTCTGGCTAAGACATATCGAGTGGGTAGTGAATCACGAAACGTTTATAGCGTTTGGCAAGAGGGTGAGATTTATTATCCTGTAGTATTCTTCCCTGCACTTTTCATGACGGACTCACCATGGGCATATTCGTATAACCGCACTTGTATGGATTGGTCACAACAGAGTCTTGCAGAAAAAAACGAGAAGTGGCTGAACTGGTCACCAATGCGGAACCCCGGTGAGTCCGGATTCCACCGAGCCACGGATTTTGAAGCAGGTGTTACGTTAGGTATAGTCGCTGCCAGGGTGGGGCTAAATCCTCTTGAATGTCTCGATTTTCTTTTAGGCTTCTGCGGGTTAGATATTGCGAATGATGATAAACTCGAAAAACAAAAGGCTACTCACGCACCGGGGCCATAAATTAAAGGCGAACACGCCATTTGACGCGACTCGCTAAACGCTCGCGCATCAATGGAAGCGTTAATGAGTTGTATTTTTATCTATTGATCCTGTTAATTTTCCCTGAAAGAAATTCATTACGGTTTTTGTCTCTGGGGTATAACAACACGATTGAATTCTTTCCTCATTGCTTCGGACAAAACCAGCTTGCCCGTATAGCGTGAGTTTGTTCCAGTCCTTTGACCGTTTTGGGGGTCTGATTCCCTCTTTTGCCATCACCTGCCGGAGTTGCTTTGAAACGGCACTCCAACCCCAGAGATAATGCCCTTGATGATTAAATGCGCCCCAATTCCCCCCATAACCTTGAGCGGCATACATTACTGCATCCTTGAGTGAATTCCCACAATAGATGAGATTATCCACTCTGAAATCATGGTTCAATTGACCAACCAACCTTGAGCGGTAGTAAGATTGTGCCTCCGATCTTGCTTTACGACGAAACAGTCGGCGGAAGGAGGCATGATGGACCGCGGAAGCATGCTCCACGCGTTCGGGTTTAACAATAGGAATTCCCCAATGCCCCCACCACCGACCCGACCAAGAGAAGTCGTCTGGGACAACCTTTTGAAGGCCAGCCTTTGACGCGTATTTCGATGCATAGAAGGAAGCACCCCTGGCAGATTTCATGATTTGACTGCTTTTTTTATGACAGGCCACGCTAACAGCATCCGTGTCATGCGTTTGCTCACTTGCTTCAACCCACATCATACCCCACGCTTGAGGCTCGATAGCTTGCGACAAAATCCAATGGACATGGATTGCCCTTCTTGCTTCTTGGAATTCAATCATGTAATAGCCGCCTATTTCGTCGCGGGTAAGCCTCATAGTCATACGTTTTATGTGAAGTCTTACTGTCAGGGAATCTTTCGGGATATTTGTCCCATACGTTGCAGTAGCCATCCCCGACACACCTGTCCTATTAAGTAAAGGTTGATTGCGCACTTGCCGACAGAACTCCCTAGCACTTCCACTTGAAAATCCTGCGATAATTCCACGCGCTGCGCCTATTTGCTTTTTCCCTGCATTATTCTGATTGTTCCACCTTTTAATCACGACATCCGCGGAATAGATTTCGAGCGTTGAAGTCTGTATTTTATCCATTGCTGCGTGCCAGTATGCACCTATAGACAAGCAGGTGCGCCCCCCTGCGGGTGATGCTTCGCGTTGCGAAGCATCCAACCCGCGGGGGCACGACGTCCATGGTGTAGACTCATTAATGGCCTTGCTTGTATTAATCCGAACTTTTGCGGCGTCCCAAAAGTCAGGACATTCGCTGACGATTGACGAGGAAACATCAGGAAAGCAGCTTTGAATGTGGCGTTGGTTGCCCTGACCGGGCGGGCCGAAACTTCCAGCGCTCGGAGACGCTTGTTCTTCAGGCGGGGCGCGTCTCTCGCTTGGGCTACGGAGCTCAAACGCCGCTCGGCTCTGGGCGATGGGACTGTTCACCGCGCACCTCCGGTGGCGCTACCGACTATAGCGATGACGGCGGCTTTGAGAGGGGCGGGGAGCATGGCCCAGGAATCGACGACTTGTTGCAGATCCGGAGGGTTTCGGAAAGAGTGAGTCCCTTTTTCAGTCCCACCCCCCTCACTTTTCAATACAGGCTTGGTTGGTGTTGCGGGTTCAAATCCCGCCGCCCCGACCATCCTTCGCTCTGCGCCGTACGGCTTGAGCTACGGATGGTCTACGACCAAGAACACAGGCGCAGAGCGAAGTAGGGCGGTGAGCCTAGAGCGCCATACGGCTTGAGCTACGGATGGTCTATGACCAAGACCAATGCGCAGAGCGAAGGATGGTCGCCCTTCGAAGCACAAGGCGTACCCGCCGCAGGGCGAAGTAGGGCGTTGTCATAAGAACGACTTTCAGCCATGTTAGACGTAGTCGGCAATGTTTTCAATGCTCAGTCCAAGCCATTCAACCTCGTAGGCGGGGTAGGAAGCCAGTAGATCCTTCGCTTTTACCTTCAGTGCCCCGATATTGAGCTTCGCCTTGTTGAGCTTGATGTCGGCAATAACAATGCGCTTCTTTAGGTCATTGATGGCAACCAAGTCAATTTCGTTAAGGTTACCCCGCTCCCAATATGATCCGATCTGATTGAACTTCCCTGTATCCGCCAAAAGTTCATGGAAACACCGCTCTAATAGAACCCCGCAGTAGGCATCATAATCCCGATTGATGATATCACGAATATATTGGAAGTTCCCCGTCTCAATGGCTGACCGATTCCGATAGATGAAGCGAAACCAAAAATTCAGGAAATTATCACGTATCTTGTATTTCTGTGTTCGGGAGTTGGGTTTGGCATTAATGGGCTTGTGTTTGGATATCAACCCGAAGTCATTCTCAAGCCGATCCAAATACCCGCCAATATCCACTTCCAAAAGAGACTCAATTTCCGTTCTGGCGGTCTTCCCTATAGAAATCAGTTCAAGGATGGAGAAGTATGTCGCATATTCCTTCCCAAACTCCTCAATAAGCAGATTCTTTCCTTCGTTGATGAAAGGGGAGTCCGCCTGCAATACAAATTCCATCATTTTATCGTAGGTCAGGGCGGAATTGGTTGTCAGGAGTTCCAGATATTTTGGCAAGCCTCCCGTCAGCACATAAACATCAAAGAGTGATTTGAGTCCTTTTGCGCCGTTATCACCCAAAACTTCCTTAATGGTTTTAATGGGGAAAGGTTTGAGGAAAAGATTCCGGTCAGCCCGGCCAAAGAGGGGTTCCTTATTCTCTTCAAATATCTTGTGCATCAGGGAATAAACAGAGCCGATGCAAATCAGGTTCATCTTACACTTTGTCTTGTTCACATCCCAAAGGTACTGGATTTCTGAATAGACGGCAGGATTGATATTATAGAACTCCTGAAACTCATCCAGAATGACCGTAAAGCGTTCCTTTTTGGACAGTTCAATGAGCACCAGGAAGATTTCCCTGAAGGTCTTGATTTCTCCGACCACAGGAACATCAAACGTATCTTTGATATTTTCAAGAAACTCCATGCAGAGAAGCGTTTCGGGCTTCTTGGAGATAAAAAGATAAAGGCGCTTATGGTCTTTAACGAATTCCAGAGCCAGAGAGGTCTTGCCCACCCGTCTCCTGCCCGTGATAACCGTCATTCTTGCTTGAGTGGCGGTCTGCGTGTAGAGCTTCTTGAGTTCAGCCAATTCACGTTCACGGTTATAAAACTTCATCCATCCCCCATTCCACATGATTTCATCGTCATAGCCATTACTGTAATACACATTACGGTAATGTAAAGCCGATTTGTTGTGCGGCTTCCTCCTTTTGACTGATTGACTGCAACTCTTGGAGACTGCGTTTGCGTTATTAGTGCAAATTCGTCAAGTGCAGTGGAAGAGAATGTTCGGCTGATAAGTTTAACGTCTTGAAACAGTCCCATCATTTCTCAATGAATAAGGCAATTTATGGGTAGGGTAGGACTCAAATGATAAGAGCGGCATCTGTGATTTGCCTACCTGATGCCGCTCGTTCTCTGGGAGACTCTTTCTCACTTATTTTCTGTCTCCCATTACCTGAATTATACCGCTATCAGGGGGTGCCGTCCATTTACCGCCCGATAATGTAAATGTTTCTTATGGGGGTAGGCAGAGGGGGGTGAAAGGAGCTGGGCTGGAGGTATATGACCGATTAGCTCAATGCCACCGCCCTTGCGTTCGCCTCCATTCTTTGGCACCCTGCCGCTATGTCCAACCGAAAAGATCCGATACGCAAGACGCCTGACGAGATACTGGCCGACCTCATGGCGGGGCATCAGGAGGCTTTATTCTACGGCCCGGAGAAAGCGCGGAAGTACCTGCTTAACTTCGTCGGGCAGGCCAACTCGATCCCGAATGCCGTGAAGTTCTTCCTGTTCGACCTGATGGCCGAGGACGCCTTTCAATGTGGGGACGGTGAAGCCTGCTGCGTGGCGGCCACTACGGCGGTGGGGTATCTGCCGGTGGCCCAGAATGAGATGCCGTCTGCCTTCCGTGCCTACCTCCTCTCTATCCGGCTGTTCGAGCGGGGAATCGCTTTGGCGATTGACGGTGGGGAGTTCGAGCAGGCGCTGGCCTTGTGCGATGAAGCGATCGCCCTCGGCCTAGGGAAAGCCTACGAGGCCAAACGGGCGTCGATCGAGCGGATGACCTAACTGATTCGGTGAGTTATACCTGGAGTTGTTTATTTTGGGGTGCGGCGGCTCGACGCCGCTTTTCATCGGCGCGGCTTGACGCGCCGTTCTTCGATCAGTCCAGCCTCTCTGCACAAGGCAACAACCTGTCGAGCCAGGCTGTGGGAAAGCGGCGTCAAGCCGCCGCACTCCAAATCAACTGCCCTGAGCTTGGTGAGCCCATTTTCACATTGCGCAATACTGATAAAGCGTATTGCGCAGACCTCCATTCGCCGTATTCAGACTCACTTTCCGAGGTGGATGCCGCCGTCCCGGCGGCATTTGGAGCTCATGATTGAGGATAGATTATCTATCCCAGAGGGCTTTGCTCCGGAGGCGGAACGACGGCCGGCGCGGACACCGGCTCGGCTTCCACCGGCGTAACCTCCGCCACGGGTTCCGGAGCCGGTTCTGGTGTGACAATGGGTTGCAAGACCGGCGGCGGTTCCGCAGGCGGTACCACCGGCGCGGGGGGTGGTTCGGCTATCGGGGGTGGCGTCACGACAGGAGGCGGAACGACGGCCGGCGCGGACACCGGCTCGGCATCCACCGGCGTAACCTCCGCCACGGGTTCCAGAGACGGTTCTGGTGTGACACTGGGTTGCAAGACCGACGGCGGTTCCGTCACCGGCGCGGTTGGCGGTTCGGCCATGGGCGGTGGCGTCACGACGGGAGGCGGCACGAAGACCGGCGCGGACACCGGCTCGGCTTCCACCGGCGTAACCTCTGCCACGGGCTCCGGAGGCGGCTCTGGTGTGACACTGGGTTGCAAGGCCGGGGGCGGCTCCGAAGGCGGTGTCACCGGCAAGGGTGGCGGTTCGGTCATCGGAGGCGGCGTCACGACGGGAGGCGGCTCAGAGGCCGGTGAGGACGCTGGGTCGGCTTCCACCGGCGTGACCTCTGCCACCGGTTCAGGAGGCGGTTCGGGTGTGATGCTGGGCTGCAAGGCCGGGGGTGGCTCCGAAGGCGGTGTCACCGGCGCGGGTGGCGGTTCGGCCACGGGCGGTGGCGTCACGACGGGAGGCGGCTCAGAGGCCGGTGTGGACGCTGGGTCGGCTTCCACCGGCGTGACATTTGACGAGAGGCCGAGCGCCTTCATCATCGCTCCCCCTGCGCCTTGCCAGAGAACAAAGACCGGGCGTTGATTGGCGATGGCCGTCGAGACAGGCGTATAGACACTCGGACAGCAAATGATCCCCACGCACTCCTGGATCAATCTGGCGATACGCTGACGCCCCGCCCCGGCTTCGGTGGGGAGTGTCACCACGACCAGTTTCAGACCGCCTCCAGCAAGGACCGGCTCTAAGTCCGGGATGAGGGACAAGGTGGCGGTGGGGCTATTCCTGGAAATCACCAGGCCGATTTCCCTCGTTGCCGGAGTTGCAGACAAAACTGGAGCCATGGCGGGTTTGGCCATCTTGGTAAACCGTACATTTGCCGCCCGCCGATACCCCAGTTGCTGAGCCACCATCTGGACTCGCCTCTGGGTTTCGGGTGTGATTCTACATAAATTACCCCTGCCCGAAAGCACCCGTGAAACCGTTGAAACGGCAACCCCAGCAGCCTGCGCAATGCGATCAAGCGAAACATAATCATTCATGCGCAATACTGATAAAACGTATTGCGCAAATAGTCAAGCCGATGATTTTGCGAATAGTTTGTTTGTCCCTGAAGGCTTCCGTAATCGGCCTGTCGCCAACGACAAAGGCCCGCCAGTATACGTATACGCGGGCCTTCGGTTTTCTCCCTAGCAACCCAACAATTCACCGGGCGGTCATCAGATTGCCACTTGTCCTTTTGTAGTAACCGCCGTGCCGGCGGTAGCAGAATAAAATAGGTGTCCCCAGCCGCCCCGTTTCCGGTAGTTCGCCGGCTTGCAGATTTGGTGGATGCCGACGTCCCGGCGGCATAGGTGTCTAGGAAAGACCAACTGCGGTATTTTCTACTAGATTTTGACCGGTTAGGGGAGCCTGGCGTCTGGAGCGAGCTGGCCGGGCGTTACCGTCAATTACTTTATATCAAAGGGGAAACGCGAGGCGTGACGGCGGCGGGGAGACCGATACGGCCAGGCTTCAGCATGGATACGGTCGAGCAGGTTGTGGCGCTGAAGGGGAAATTACCGATAAATGAGCTGCTGCGCTGTCGGGTGCGATACTTTACGGATGGTGTGATCTTTGCCGTGGCCGGGGTCAGACTGTGAATTACAAATTACGTCTTTTCAACCTTGCCCGGCAAATCATATGCCACCTTCAGGCCGTCGATCTTTACCATGCCTTCCTTGCATAAAGCATCCAGAAGGGCTGTCAGTTCCTGTTCGGAAAGCTGTTTCCGGAATAGTGCATGTAATGTGCTGCGGAGCGTCTTCATTGTCCGCGGCCTGGTTTCGGCTCGTCGAATCAGATCTTTGACGGCGGTCTGAACCTGGGTGTCGAGAGCCGGTTGTGGGGTCGGGCGGGCAATGCTGGCGATGCCGGCTGATCGGCTCACCACGATGCCTTTCCCCGCAAGATGTTTGATCAGCGCATCGAACCCGGAGTCCTTCGAGATGATGTGGAATCCCGCAGATGGATCCTGGACCGACAGCGCGCCGATGTAGTAGGCGATATGGAAGTCGAGCGCGTTCCGCCCAGCCGTTTCGAGCAGTACATACTCGGCATTGCCGCCCAACTCTTGGAGTGCCATGGCGAGGCCGAGCGGGATCTTCCCCTGATTCGGGCCAACGAACACTTTGACCTTGAATGATCCATCATTGAGGAGCGTGAGCTCCTTCGGCTGGACGTTTTCGTAGTCGATCAGGACGTAGTTGGTTTTCGCCATGTGCCTCTCTCCCCAAGAATGGCGACAGTCTGGCACAGGCGATGGCTGATTTCAATCAGGCGTTCATTGCAAATTCCACCCTGCTCCGATTGCCTCACCCGCAGGTGCCACTCGACACTTTTTCAGGAACGCTTCGAGTTCCCTTAGGTTGTAAGTCACAGTGCGATGCCCGATGCGGTAGAAGGCGATCGCCCGCCGGGCTCGGAGGCCTTTGAGCTCCCGAAGGGTGACGCCCAGGTAAGCAGCCGCCGCTCGTGCGGGCACATTTCCTCCTCTAAAGGTTGTCCAGTTATTGTCGTTCCCAACATGCTGCACAGTATTCGTTATTTGAGTGGTTTTCATGGAGGGAAGAATACCAAATTAATCAACCCGCTTTAACAGTTGGAAATCCGCCGATGTCCTGTTTGTCCGGTTAATGTCCAGTTTAGCGGGCGGCGTCTGCCGTGCGCAATAATGCGAGGTAGTGCGTCCAACTCAATTCGGTACGCACTGCGTCCCTAAATTGAAACTTTTGAAATACGCCCGCATATACTGGAGAGAACATCTTGCGCCAGATCGCTGGCCGCACCATTGCCAAATGAGCCGTTTGAGCCAATTATGAGCCATCCCCTCTTTGCGTCTCGTGAAACGCCACTTCATGAGACGCAAGTACGCTTGAGTGTATTGCATGAGACTCAAAAAAATAGCGCTAAACGGAATACGTTCAGGCTTGGGGAAGCGAATTCATAGGTCATTCCTGTGATCCTTGTTCAATTATAGACGCAGTGCGTCTAAATTCGAAACACCCGGCAGGGGAACTCGTGGCGGGTTTGAAGGGTTTGTGACGGGTTTCGGACGCGCTCAGTGTTGCAATGCCCACCGGTCAACGGGATCAGAGCGCATTGATTTTCGTTTCGAGTGCCTTCAATCCGGTCATGATCTCATCGAAATCCGGACGTTCCCCGTAGATCATGAGGCGCATTCCGTCGTAATCCCGCACGACCGCCTTCATCACATGCTCCGGCGGCATCCTTTTCATCGCGCCAGCTTCACGCATCAGATCCGCGCGGTCTCTTGCAGGCCATGTGGCAATGCGATCCATCAGATTTCCTCCTGGCAGATGCGTAGAATCGTATCATGGATCCAGCCGCTCGCTGTCCGCGTGTCCTTCAAAATCTTCCCCCTCATCGCGGCATCAAAGATTCGGCGCAGCTTCAGCACAGTGTCTGCGTTGATTCTGTCTGGCCCAAGTGTTTTTAACGCCTGGACCAACAAGGAACTCTCCCGCCACTTGAAGCCGGCTTCCTTGAGAACCGTGTGCTCGAAGCCAAGTTCCTGATTTACCACGGTATAAGTCCGGTCCGGTCCGTCAGAGAGGTAGGTGATACGCCCCTGCACCTGGGTGGACAATCCAAGCAGATTGAGTGCAGCGGGGCCTGTTGCCTGGATGCGCCAGCCGAATTTCCGTGCCAGCGCGCGCGCCACCTGATCTATATCTGGACTCAGTTCACGCGACAACGCTTCACTGTATTTCGGATAGTCGTAGATCCCCCGGATCACTCGGCGGATGGTCCCCCGTTCCAAAAGACGATATAGGGCGACGTCGATGGCACTGCGTGTGCCAAGACCATTGAAATCGGTTTGGGAAAAGGCCCAACCCCTCCCATTGCCGTAAATCCTGCTAACCACATTGTTTTCAATGCTTTGATGCATGTCTGTAACCTGATTTCTGTAAGAAAAAATGCCTATTTCTTCTTACAAACGCAAGCCTCATTTTCCGCTACGTAAATCACCTCGACTGTCTGAGGTTCAACCATCTCCTTAACTTTCCGCATTAATGTTACAACCCGGTCGCGCATCTTCGCCCATGCCGCTCCGGCCTCCTCTGACGGCGCGGGCATGCGTTTCAGCTCCTTTATCGCCTCTCTGGGCAAATTCAGGCTTAAAGCCACATAACTACTAGCTAAAATAAGCTTTAAGCTAGCGATTGAATGTGGCAGAGTCATTCGGATTATGCCTAGGGCCTCGCGTTATCTGAAGGAGGGGTAGGGCTGGATGTGGCGAGGCCACTTCCTGAATCAACAGGGCAGCGAGGTTAGCGATGAGACAGATGAAACTTGGACTTGTTAACCTGGCGCTGGCCTGTGTGTGCTTCATTATCGCCACCGGTTGCGCATCCTATTCAGTCCGAACAGGGGCGATTACCGGGAAAGAAACCGAGGGACTCTATGCTGGCACCCGGGTCGATGGCGGGTTGACAGTGACCTTCGCTAAGGGGCTTTTCGATCGCGAAACCTGGCCTTTCATGGTGTTCATTTCGCCCATTGCAATTCCCCTCTGTATTGGCGATGGTGCGCTCTCCGCAGTCGTCGACACAATCTGCCTGCCCTATGACCTAACCCATCAATCAGATCTGCCCCCGAAACCCGTCGTGCAACGTGAAGAGCGTCCCGAGATCCAGAAACTGCGCCAGCTTTGGCCGCAGGCCTATTTTAAAGGGGACATCCTTCCCACTGAAGGCCCTTGGCTGTGTAATGTCGTGGTGAATCACGTAACCCTTGAACACTACCGCCAGTGCCTCAAAACGGTTCTGGACTGTGGCTGGATTCTGGATAATCCGGCCGGTTTGGCCCCCTCATCAATTCCAGGCCCATTCACCACCATTCCGGAGTCCTTCCATAGGGATGGTCGTACCCTTACGGTTTACTTCATGGATTGCGGCGTTCGCCTCCGCTCGAAATAGTCCCGGGACCCGTCCCTCGGGCTTCTGGATATTTCCGGGTCACCGACTCCTTGGCTATTTACTGAAGAATCGATCAATGGCCGCGTTGAGGGATTCGTCCCTCCCCTTTTTCGGGCGGAATTCAATATATTGTTGTTTCCGGCCGTCAATCAGCGACACGCTTTCAGTGCACGTCTGGTAGCCAGGGGTGACAATCTTTACGTCGTATTTCCCCGGGGCCAGATCAAATGTTTTCAGGTTGTCATCTGGAAACGCCGTTTCTACGCATTGTCCATTCAGGAAAATCTTAGCCGTTTGCCATTGATTATTTGGCTCAGGCAGAATATGGATTGCCAGACTCGAGGTACCTGACTTCAGGATGGGGGTGGAGCAAGAGGTGATCAGGAGGAGTGTCAGTATCCCCCCGGTTAATCTGATCAATTGCTTCATGGTATCTCCTGTCATTTTATCTCCTGGCGCGCTACGTATCCGCTGGCGTTATCTTCTCGGCGCGGAAAAACTATAACGCAAAGCGGGTTCGGGTCATAGGCTTTCGTTTGGGAAGATTCTCGGAGATCTCGTGGAGTCATCACTGAAAATCCGTTCCAGCATCCACTCGACATCCGTACGGGTGATGAGTTTGGGGTTGGCCAGGGTCGAACCGGAGGCCAGTGTCTCCCGGATAATGAGGTCGGCTTCACGCAGGGGGCGCGCCCGGAACGGGGAGGTCATCTGGAGCCGCTTCTTGAGAGTCAAGATACTTTCCAGCAGATCCCCGTTCAGGACTGAACTCAAGGTGTCATACTTGGAGGCATAGGCGGCGCGGTTAAGCTCAATGGCATAGGGCAGGCAGGCGGCACAGACCACGCCGTGGGGCAGGTGATAGAGTGAGCCGAGCGGATGGGCCATGCCATGCACGACGCCAAGGCGGGCAAAGGAGAGTGCCACTCCGGCCAGATAGCTTCCGACCAGCAGCGGCTCGGCATCCGGGGAGGCGGCATTCTGGTACACCGGTTCGAGATGGGTGGCGATCAGGGTGGTCGCCTCCAGGGCGAGCGCGTCGCTCAACCACGTGGCATGGCGGCTGGTATAGGCCTCGATGGCCTGGGTCAAGGCATCCATCCCTGAAGCGGCGATCACGGCCTTGGGGCAGGACGCCAGCAAATCCGGATCCAGGATCACGATGCGGGCCATCATGCCTGCCGCGCGGATGGATTTCTTGGTGCCACTGATCTCATTGGTCAGTACTGAGTTGAGGGTGGCTTCGGCGCCTGTTCCCGCCGTGGTGGGGATGGCAATGAACGTCAGGCCAGTCTCCGGGATCGGGCCGCCGTCATGATAATAGGCGGGTGGGTGAGGGGCCCCTGCCAGGGCGGCGGCCGCCTTCGCCAGATCCATAATGCTGCCTCCTCCGATGCCTGCGATCCAGTGGGCCTGATGGGCCTGGGCCATTTGGATCAGCGCGGCAACCTGCTGCAGGGTGGGTTCGTCGCCCTGATGGCGGAGGGTCTGGATGACCATGTCGTCTGGACTTTTGGCGAGCAGGGCGGACAGCCCTCCCTGATGTTCCAGGGCGGCGCCATGGACGACCAGTCCGCGCAAGCCGAAGCGGCGGCATTCCTGGAATAACAAGAATCGCATGCCACGCCCTGTAAGGGTCTTTTCAGGAAATACCAGGGTGTTGGGCAAGATGGGTGGGCGCTCAGGCATAGCACATAATGACGGCAATGATTTCAAGATCGGTCACGCCGGTGTTTGAGATGGAGTGAGATTCTCCATTTCCCGTCAGGATCGCGTCCCCGACCGTGACGGGGGTTTGGGTTTTTCCGTCATCCAGCAATCCGGTCCCCCTGGTGACGATATAGACCTCATCCTCGCCCTCGTGCTGATGCGGGCCGATGCTCGCGCCGGGGGGAATGGTCAGGGCGGCGCAGAGCCGCGTTTTAGCCGTAATTTCCTCTTTTTGAAAATAGTGACGGATCGTTACCGTTCCTGCCCCCCCTCTCATGGCGGGCCGGCTCTCTACTGTTCTCTCTGCAAATTTTCGAATCATGGTGCTCTCCCTATGAGTTTCAACCCTGCCATTTTGAGGAGTGAACGGCAAGATTCGAATGCAGGGTTCCAAGAGGGCATTACGGTGACTGGATGGCGCTGTCCACGAACTCCCGGGTGTGCTTGAAATTACTTTGCCAGGTGGTGTACATCACGCCGTCCACCCCTTGAAGCCCGCTGGTGTCTTTGAGCCAGGCGGCAATCATTTTGGGATCGCCATCGTAATAGCCGGCCAGGATTTGTTTGTGGCCGAGCCGGGCAAAATGTTCCAGCGACTGGCGCCGGGTTTTGGGGTCCATTTGCCAGCTCACCACCGTCACTTCGGCGGGGAGATCCTGCCAGGCGCCATACCAGGGACCCTCCCCCTTCACCAGGTAATAGGCACCCGTCTTGCGGGCGTTGTGGGTGGGATCAAACATGTCGGACCAGATGAAAAGGGGCTTCCCGGGATCGGCCGCCTTGATGATCTCGACGCAATGGCGGACGTTGTTTCCAAGAATCCGGGCGGGTTCGCCTCCTTGCCGTTTGCAGGAGTCATCCCAGCCTTGAATCCGGATTTCATCATGCATCATCATATAGCCATCCGGGTGAACCGCATCACGCACCTGCTTGATGTGCTCGGTCAGGATCTCGTAGACCTTGGGTTCGCTCATGCAGCAGGGGACCTGGCCATCATAAATGATGGCGGCGTGGTAATAGTCGGCCTGGACCCGCTGTCCCTCCTTGAGGGTTCCGCCGGGGAGAAGGCGAACGACCGGTCTGGCATGCCACGAACTGTAGTCGCCTGCCCAGGGATCCATTCCCATCAGCGGGTCGCATACGGGTTCCATATCGCGCCCTTCCTGATATCTCACGGTGCCATCCGCACTGGAGAGCTGTAGCGGGGCCCCTTGCCGCCGGAGTACATTCATGAATCCGGCCGGCTCAATCCGGACATCGTCCCACCAGATGGTGCCGCTTTCCCCCGCCCAGGTACCCAGATAGAGGGTCACCGTAGAGGAGTCCAGGGTATTAAAGGTGATGTCGACGGTTTTCCAATCCTGAGTCCGCTCGAACACGGGAGTTTGAAAATTCAGGGTTTGTCCTTTTTCGCCTAGGACCATGACACGGGTATCGTCTGCGACCCAGTCGCGTGTTTTGACGGCTACGGACACATGGTAGGCGTGGAACGGCTGAAGGTGCAGGGTCTGGCAGACCCGGGCGTGCCGGTGTTTAGGATCGAATTTGGCCACCTCCTGCATGCGGAGTGAGGCGTGCCCTTCGTGAAAGACATTCGTATCCCTGAATGAAATCGAGCCGGGCTCGTCGGTGAATTTCCAGCCCTCCGGGGTGTTGGCATGAAACGTCTCAAAGCTACCATTACGGAAATCGATACGTTCGTCCGGGACCAGGGTTCCGTTGCGGACGATGAAGGGGGCACCTTGTACCGGCAGCCCCTCGGCCAGGTTCGGATCGCGGCTGAGGAGGCTGTTGGAATAGCCCATGGGCATGACCGCAGCCACCAGATCGAGCTTCAGCCGGAGGCAGGTGTCATGCAGCTCTTGCCAATGCTTCCGGTAGATATCCGGGACAGAATCCCAGCGCATGAATTTGAAATCATTGAATACCACGCCGGTATAACCCTCGGCGGCAATCCGCTGCAGCAACGCCATGGTTTCAGCCATGTGTTTTTCTGGAAGCAAGCCCGTCTGCAGGTAAAGCCAACTGTGGGGAAGGGGCGCGGCAGGAGCCCCGTGTGATTCCGTGGCGAGCAAAGTGAGCGCCATCAGGCTAGCGAGGAATGAGTGACTCATTTTCATATGAACTCATCCTACGCCGCTGGCTGATAAAAACAAATATCAAAGCAAAAAAAACAGGCCGCCCTTTCCGGGGGCGGCCTGTTCCAGCGAGGCAGTCAACTCAAGGGAAGTTGATGTCCAGCTGTGCGGTGTACGTGTCGGCGCCCGCGAGGGAAGGTTCAGCCCATTTGTCGTATCCCAAGATTACAGATACGTTTTTGGAGAACGCCCAGGCCGCTCCGAAACTGAGGCCGCTGTTGAAGTTTCCGCCACCCATATAGTCAACGGCGACCCACAGTTTATCCGAGATCTCGCTCATGGTGCGATCCCAAGAGGCCAGGATCCCGTCATTGGCGGCGCCCCCGTCCTTGCCCAGCAGCACCTCCTTGTTCCCTGAATAGTAACCGACCGAGAACCGGCCCAGGGAGGGGATGGCCCCGAAGGCGGGAATGGTCTGTCCTACTTCGCCGTAAACGATGTTCTGATCGGTACGGGTTGCTCCGCTCTTTTTAGTTCCGAAGCCGAAGCCACCCACTGCGATAGAGGGCGAATTTAGGCCGACGGAGTTGGTGTAGAGCGTCCCTTCCGGCGTCCCCACCTTGGCATTGAAGTAGAACGGATCGCTGTCGTAGGATGTTCCATTCACCAGGTAGTCGGCGCCCACTTCCGCCTTCACGGCGTCAAAGGGGAGCACACCCACCGTGAGCCCGGCATCGAAAATGTTCGGGTCACGTTGCCCTTCAACAAAATGACTCTTATCCGTGGCCCGCACATAATTATCCAGTCCCAGATGCCAGACATTATAAGGCTGAATATCCGTTGAGGGAATCCAGATTTGTGTAGAGGGGGTTGCCAGAACGAGCGTTGCTGATCCCGCACAGAGAACCCCTGCCATCATTCCTCGTAATACTTTATTCATGATATTTTCTCTTTTCTTTTTTGTTTATACGTTTTTTGTCGGGGTGGCGGCTTTTCTTTTGGAGCCGCCACCCGCGGTCTAATAGTTATTTACCCGATCGCTGCGCCTCCCGTTTCACCGGTCCGGATGCGGATACATTCGGACATCTCGAGGACAAAGATCTTGCCGTCCCCGACTTCCCCGGTCCGTGCACCGCCGGTGATGGCCTCGATGGCCGGCTTGACGAACTCGTCGTTCACGGCAATCTCGAGTTTCATCTTCTTCAGGAGGGTCCCCGCCTCTTTATGGCTGCGGTAGACCTGGGCGATACCGCCCTGGCGACCGCGCCCCATGACGCTGGTGACCGTGACCAGGTCGATTTTCTTGTCGGTTAACCGCTCGAGGACTTCATCCATCCGATCGGGTTGAATCACTGCTATGATGTATTTCATAATTTTTTCCTTAATTTCGTCATTCACTAATCGCTGTTATGTTGCTTTCTTAGTCGAGCATGGTGTAACCGGTTTCGCGATGGTCGGTCAGATCCAGGCCGATGCGCTCGGATTGTTCCGTCGCCCGCAGGCCGATCACCAGGTCAACCAGTTTCAGCAGGACGAAGCTGACCACGCCTGAATAGGCCACTGTGATCGCCACCGCCTTGAGCTGGATGATGAACTGAGCGGGGTTCCCGTAGAACAGACCGTTCGCGCCCGCGCTGTTAACGGCGGTGGTTGCCCACAGACCCGTTGCCAGTGCTCCCCAGATTCCGCCTACGCAGTGTACGCCGAAGGCATCCAGGGCGTCGTCATAACCCAGCTTCTCTTTCACGAAGCTGACGAACAGGTAGCAGATCACGCCTGCGCCCAAGCCGATCCCGATGGCTCCGCCGACGGTGACGAATCCAGCGGCCGGGGTAATGGCCACCAGTCCAGCAACGGCACCTGAGATCAGTCCGAGTACGGTCATGCGGCGGTTAAACACCACATCCATGATCGCCCATGACAGACCTGCAACAGCGGTGGCCACATGCGTCACCACAAAGGCGTTGGTCGCCAACCCGTTTGCGCCCAGGGCGCTTCCGGCATTGAACCCGTACCAGCCGAACCACAGCAGGGCCGCGCCCATGACTGCAAACGGCAGGTTATGGGGAGGGGAGAGCTTGTGGGGGTAACCCAAACGCCGTCCCAGCACCAGGGCCGCGACCAGGGCCGCCACACCCGCGTTGATATGAACCACGGTACCGCCAGCAAAATCCAGCGCACCCATCTTGCGGACAAAACCGCCCATACCCCAGACCCAGTGACAGACGGGATCATAGACGATCGTGGACCAGAGCAGCATGAACACCACAAAGGCCGAGAACTTCATGCGTTCCGCAAAGGCGCCAATAATGAGGCCGGGCGTGATCACGGCAAACATCATTTGGAAGATCATGAAGGCTTGATGCGGAATCGTGCCGGCATAGTCGGCGTTCGGTTCCAGCCCCACGTTCTTCAGGAATGCCCAGTCCAGATTACCGATCCACCCGTTGATGTCGGGCCCGAAAGACAAGCTGTAACCGAAGATCACCCATTGCAAGCTCACCGCGCACATCAGGAAAAAGCATTGCATCAAAACCGAGAGCACATTCTTTTTGCGAACCAGGCCCCCGTAGAACAAGGCCAGGCCCGGGATGGTCATCAGCATGACCAAGGCCGTGCTTACCAGTACCCAGGCGGTGTCGCCTGTATTTACCGCCGACGCGGCCGCCACCGGAGTGGCCGTCACCGCAGCAGCTACCGTTGTGGCGGCTTCTTCCGCCAGAGCGGGCAAGGCGCCCGCCAATGCGATTCCCATTCCCATCATCCCTGCTATCCATCCTGACCTTTTCACGTGTATTCCTCTTTCTCTTGTTGTTGTTTCAAAATCAAGTTCCGTTGTGCCAATGTTTATTACCATGATCCGTGCCAAGTCGCGGTTGATGGGAGGGTTTATATGCGTAACTTTCTATAGGTTAATCGCTTATGGCGTAAAATAAAAAAATACACAAGTGTTCGGCGATATATTTAAACTACAAAATTGTATTCAAAATCAATAAAGATGCAAAAAAGTATCTTTGTTGGATTTATCGCCATCCGCAGCCATGCCGCAGCCGCAGCCAGTCCGCCATATCCATTCATTTCATTGACACATGCGCTAATACAGCTCATAATGCTCACGTGTTTTGCAAGCGTTGCATCGATATGTAAAAGGACTCTCGTTTGATATGCATCCAAAAATTAATCATTTAATCCAGTTACAGGAACTTTCTTTAATTCGCGCTGAACAGAAGGCCCACCGGGGCGGGCACCGGTTGGATGAACTCACGGCGGCCATCAATGACCTCACCTCGCAGCTGTCGCCTGAAATCCAGGCCTTGGTGTTGCGCATGCAGAAGCGCGACTCGATCATCATTGCGCCCATGACCAATGGGGCCTGCAACGCGTGCGGCATGCGGTTGCCCACCAGTCATGTGCAGCAGGTCAAGGTGTCGGATCAGTTACAGGTGTGCCCCATCTGTACACGTCTCCTGTATTTCCAGGAGGGGTTGCCGCGGAATGTCGGCAAGGCGGCCAAGCATACCGAACCCCGCAAGGTGGGGATCGCCCGGTTCTCTTCGCCTGCGCTCATGATTCCCCGCATGGCGGCTACGACGCGTGATGAGGCGATCCGTGAACTCGCCCAGAAGATGCAGGAAGTCGGTGTAGTGGATGCGGCAGACAAACTTGTCGAATCGGCGCTCAAACGGGAAACCATTGTCAGTACGGCCCTGGAGCATTCGCTCGCTTTTCCCCATGTCCGTGGTGTTGAAGGCGGCGGTCTTACCTTGGGCCTCGGGATCAGTCCCAAGGGCATCAAGTTTGACGAAAATGACAAGACGCTGACCAAGATCATCTTTTTCATGGTCATTCCCACCGCGGCCAGCGCGTTTTACCTGAAGTTGCTGGCCGGCTTGGCGGAAACCTTCACGGATGCCGATGCCCGCAAGGTCCTGAGCGCCGAGGAAACTCCCGAGAAACTGTGGAAGTCGCTGATCAAGCTGACCAAGAAGACGGTGCAGTAATCCAGGATTCAGGATTCTGAATCCTGAATCCTGACTACTTGAGCTACTCCCTATGGCCAACATCAAAATTGTGTTAGTGGGCCCCTTGTATGGTGGGAATGTGGGCTCGGTGTGCCGGGCCATGGCAAATACGGGGCTGTCGGAACTGACATTGGTCGCGCCGGCCGAAACCCTTGACTACACTGAAGCCAGGATGATGGCGGTGGCGGCGGGTGACATTCTGGAGAAGCGGAACGTGGTGGCCACGCTGGAGGAGGCGGTGGGCGACTGCGGGCTGGTGATGGGGACCACCGTCCGTCCCGGGCTTTACCGGCAGCATGTCAGAACCCCGCGGGAATGGGCTCCTGATATTCTGGCCTCGGCGACGGTCAATAAGGTGGCGTTGGTGTTCGGTCGCGAGAACTGGGGCCTGACCAACGAGGAGCTGGCCATCTGCACCAACCTCATCCAGATTCCCACCTCGCCCGAATATCCCTCGCTGAATCTCTCTCAAGCGGTTTTGATCTGCTGTTACGAACTGTACGTGGCCTCCGGCACCTTTGAGCCCCCTGCTGAAAAATCGCCCGAATGTTCCACCACGACCCGCGAGCACATGTTCCGGATGTGGCGCGACATGTTGATGGAGGTGGGGTTCATGAATGATCAGAAGGCGGATCACATGATGCTGGGGGTGCGCCGGATCTTTTCGCGTTCCCCGCTGACCACTGATGATGTGAATATTCTTATGGGCATTGCCCGGCAGACGCTCTGGAAGGCGCGGCAAGGCGGCGGGATTGGCCCGACGGGATCGCCCGGCCATGAGTGAGTCCTCATCCCCGGCCCCTTCCCTGACGACCGGTTCGGTGTGGAAAGGCCTGATGGGGCTGGCCTGGCCGATGTTCGTCAGCACGACCCTGCAGAATCTTCAGAGCGTTATCGGCCTGTTCTGGGTGGGACGGTTAGGCTCTGAATCCGTCGCGGCGTTGGCGATGAGCGGCACCCTGCTGATGATGCTGTTTCCCGTGGTCATGGGCTTGTCCACCGGGACGATGGCAATTGTTTCGCGGAGTGTGGGCGCGGGGAACCCGGAGGAAGCGGCGGAGGTGGGGGGGCAATCCCTGCTGGCCGCGCTGATTTGCGGGGTTATTGCCGGCGTGGTCGGCTGGTATTGGGCGGGGGATCTGTGCCGCTGGCAGGGGGCGACCGGCGAAGTCGCCCGGCTAGGTACCCAGTATCTGGGCATTTCATTCCTCGGTTGCTTCACCGTGTTTATTCTCTTTATTGGCAACAGTATTCTCCAGGCGTCAGGGAATACCGTCATCCCGATGTATGCCATGGTTTTGGCGACGGTGCTCAATCTGGTGCTGGATCCCATTTTTATCTTTGGCCTGCTGGGCATGCCGCGGTTGGGGGTTGAGGGGGCGGCGCTGGCCATGGTGCTGGCTCAAAGCGTGGCCATGGTCATCGTGCTGCATGCTCTGGCCCGGGGTAAAAGCGGGGTGAAGGTGGGGCGGGCCGTCTGGCGTCTGCGGTTCGAGCCGATCTGGCGCATCATGAAAGTCGGCATCCCCAGTTCGGGCCAGATGTTATCCCGCAGCCTGATGAGCGTGGCCTTGATGTGGATTGTGGCCAAGTATGGGACGGTCGCGGTGGCGGCCTACGGTATTGGCGTCCGGTTCCATATGATGGCCCTGATGCCGGCCTTTGTATTGGGGAATGCGGCGGGGGCGATCGTGGGTCAGAATCTGGGGGCCGGTCGGCCGGACCGGGCCCAGCGGGTGGCCTGGATGGCCACCGGCCTGGATGCCGTCATCATGCTGGTGCTGGCCATCGGGCTGACCGTCTTTGCCGCGCCACTGATCCGGTTATTTGATGCGGCACCGCAAGTCGTGCAGGAGGGGGCCAGTTATCTCCGGATCGCCTCGTTCTTCCATATTTTCGCGGCGCTCTCGATCGTGCTGGGGCGTGCGTTGCAGGGGGCCGGGGATACGGTGGCGCCCATGGTGGCGACGATTGTGGGCCTCTGGGGCGTGCAGATTCCCCTGGCCCTTTTCCTCGCACGCCACATGGCCTCGCCGACCGACGGCATCTGGTGGTCCGTCGGCCTCGCCATCATGGTCAATGGCCTGATGGTCACGGCCTGGTTTATGACCGGCCGCTGGAAACATAAACAGGTGTGATTTCGCGTTTATTCTTTAACAATTAGTATTGACGTGAGGCGGTTCCTCCGTAAAGTATATGACCTTTCAACAAGCCGTAAGGCTTCATTTAAGGAGAAAATCATGATCGTATCGACAAAGCAGTTATTCAAGCATGCCTATGGCAAATATGCCATTGGTGCATACAATATCAACAATTTGGAACAGACGATGGGCTTGTTCAATGGCTGTATTGACAGCAAGGCGCCCTTTATCATCCAGTTGTCCAAGGGGGCCCGTGAATATACCAACAAGGCGATGCTGGAAGCCATGATCCGTGCGGCGGATGAAATCTTCCCGTCCGCGATTTTTGCCGTGCATCTGGATCACGGTGACGAAGCGACCTGTATGGACTGTATCAAGAGCGGGTTCTACAGCTCGGTCATGATTGACGCCAGCGCGGAGTCATTCGAGAAGAACATCGAAATCACCAAGCGCGTGGTGGATGCGGCGCATGCCAAGGGCATTTCCGTTGAAGCCGAACTCGGAAAACTTGGCGGCGTGGAAGAGCACGTCTCGGTGGCCGAGGCTGATGCCAAGTTGACGAATCCCGCCCAGGCGGAAGAGTTTGTCCAGAAGAGCGGTTGTGACAGCCTGGCCTGCGCCATTGGTACCAGTCACGGCGCGTTCAAGTTCAGTGGCTCACAGGGGCTGCATTTCGACGTGTTGTCCGAGATCCAGAAGCGGTTGCAGGGCTTCCCTCTCGTCATGCACGGCTCCAGCTCGGTGCCGCAGGACGAAGTCGCCCGTATCAACGCCGCTGGTGGCCAGATCAGTGGCGCCAAGGGTGTCAACGCGGATGAGTTCAAGCGCGCCGCGCAGCTCGGTGTGACCAAGATCAATATTGATACGGATGGCCGCCTGGTCTGGTGCCGCGTCCACCGCGAGGCGTTCAAGAATGATCCCAAGAACTTCGACCTTCGTCCTCCGGGCAAGGTCTTCATGAAGGAATACGCGAAGTTCATCGCCGCGAAGAACGAGAAGCTTGGCAGTGCCGGGCAGCTCGACGAAGTTCGCAAGCTGGTGAAGTAAGCGATTTCCGCTGATTCAAAAGGCGTCCGGGTTACCCCGGACGCCTTTTTTTGTCGAATTAATATCCAGCGGATGAGGGCGTGGCACACGCCTCAACGGGGGCCATGCCGTGCCGCTTCCGGGCTTCATTGATCATCGCGGCGGTGGCGGTCGCCCCGACGCGGGTCACCCCGAATTCGCGGACCTTGATCAAATCATCGAGCGTGCGCACGCCGCCGGCCGCCTTGATCTGCACCTCCGGAGCGCTATGTTTCCGCATGAGCTTGAGGTGTTCCTCCGTCGCCCCCTTGTAGTTGTAATCCCCATTAGCCTGCTTGATAAAGCCGTAGCCAGAGGAGGTTTTTACGAAAGCCACCTTGTGATCCGAGCAGATTTCGCAAAGGCGGATGATATGGTCGTTCTTCAAATAGTCGTTTTCAAAGATCACCTTGAGAATTCCCTGATGAGCCATCACGGCTTCGTTGATCAGGTGGATTTCGCGCGAAACATAGGCCCAATCGCCACCCAGCACCTTCCCGATGTTGACGACCATGTCGATTTCCGGTGCTCCCGCCAGAACGGCGCTCTCCGCCTCAATCACTTTTATCCCCGTGGTTGAATTGCCATGAGGAAACCCGATGACCGCACACACCTTCACACCGCTTCCGTTCAGCAAATCCCTGGCCATTGAAATGGCATAGGGTTTGATGCAGACGGTCGCGACGGCATAGCGTGCCGCCAATTCACATCCCGCCTTCAGATCCGCGTCGGTCATGGTCGGGTGCAACAGGGAATGATCAATCATTTTCGCCAGCTCAGCTACAGGAGGTAGGGTTGTTTTCATGTACACACCCTATCCCATCCTAAGTTGAAACACCATGCCTGTACCGGCAATTAAATATCTATTTAGGAAATCAGAATATTATAACTTTACGCAATATTATCTAATAAGATATCCTTAGGAGTATTATGGAACTTCAAAAAATCCGCTTTCGACGGGTGCCTGCCCCGGACTCGCCACTCGGCATTCAGGTGGGCTTCGAGGATTTTCATCGCCTCCGCATGATGTCGCACTACGAGTATCCACTGCACCGGCATGACGGATATGAAGCCATTGTGGTCGAGGCCGGCACTTACCGCTGTCTCCTCAATGGGGAGGACCTCCGGATTCAACGGGGCCAGACCCTTCTGGTGAAGCCGGGAGACCGTCACCAGGACCACCTGTGCAAGGGCCAACGTCACGCCGTCCTTCACTTTCGCCTGACAAACCCCCAGGGAGGACCGGTTCCGGCTCTTTTTGCATCTCAGGTGAGTCCGCACCATCAAATCTCACAAGGGCCCTTAACGGGGGACCTCAAGCTGATTGATGAGATCCAGCATGAGTCAACGGAGGGCCGACCCTATGGCGCCAAAGTGCAGGATGGCCTGATGTCCGCGCTTTTCTGGCGGTGGGTCCGCTTTCTTCCGGTCGAGGCGCTCAGCCCTGAATATCGTTCCATTCCGATCGATGAAGCCCGCAGGGAAGAAATCACGGATCTGTTTAATCGCCACCTGGAGCAGCACGAGAGCCTGCCCGCACTCGCGGCCGAATTAAAAGTGAGTCCCCGTCAACTCACCAACCAATGCCGCAAGCTTTTCGGAGCCTCTCCCGCACGTCTATTGCTCGGGATGAAAGTCAGCCGTGCCGTGGCCATGTTGCGCTATCAGCAGATGCGGGTGAGCGAAGTCAGTGAAGCCCTTGGTTTCGCCAATCCCTACCATTTTTCCAGAGCCTTCCGCAGAACTCTGGGGTATCCGCCCTCCGACGTCGTCTACCATCGAAATGAATGGGAATGACGCTTTTCTTCTTCGCGGGGGCAGGGGCGCGGATGAACTCCCCGGGAGTTTTTCGTAATCGTAATCTTAATCGTAATCCTCTTTGGGGCAGGATATTACGATTATGAAGTGTTTTCGGCCCCCTGCTGAGTTCATATGCGCCCTTTCAGAACGGGGGTTCCTTTGCTCTTGAGCGCAGCCTCCCGACAGGGTACCTTCCTGTCCCATGCGCCAGTCTGTAAATTTGGTTAACTGCCCCGATTATGCTTCTGTACCGGACGCCTTGTCGCGCCTGATGGACGGGCTGGGGGGGATGGGGCAGTTTGTGAAGCCGGGTCAGTCGGTGCTGATTAAGCCGAATCTCCTTTCGGACCACACCCCGGATGATGCGGTGACCACCCACCCCGAGGTGGTTCGGGCCCTGATCCGGCTGGTCAAGTCCGCCGGGGCCACCCCGTGGGTCGCGGACAGTCCTGCCATCATTGCTGATTTGCGGCGGGTCTGGGAGCGGACCGGCATCGAGGCGGTGTGCCATCAGGAACAGGTGCCGCTGGTGAATCTGGAAAAGGCGGGCTCCCGGAGTTTCGAGGAGAATGGGATTCACTTCACGATTGCCACGCCGGTGCTGGAAGCGGATGCCATTATTACCGTACCCAAGGTGAAAACACATGTTCTGACGGGGCTGACCGGGGCTATGAAAAACCTCTATGGAACCGTGCCGGGCCTTCAGAAGACGGCGTTCCACAAGCGCTATCCTTATCCTCAGGACTTTGCCCGCCTGCTGGTGGCCATTTATCGCCAGGTCAGACCGGTGTTGTCGGTGGCAGACGGGGTGGTGGGCATGGAGGGGAATGGTCCCTCTGCGGGGCTGCCGATCCGGCTTGGCTTTCTGGGCGCCTCGGCGGATGCCGTCGCGCTGGATGTGGTCCTCTGCCGGACCCTGGGGCTTGAGCCCCGCAATGTGGTTCATCTCGAGTTGGCACGGCAGGCGGGGCTTGGCCTGCAGGATTGGGGTCAGATCGCGGTGGGCGGGGATGTGGCGATCCAGGCCCTGGCCCCACGGGCCTATCGGCGGCCCTCAACGGTGCCGATTCAATATGTGCCCCGCTGGCTGATCCGCTGGGTGGAACCGTATATCTGGCATCGGCCGCGGTTTCTGCCCAACTGTGTGTTCTGCGGGAAATGCGTGAAGGCCTGTCCATCCGAAGCCCTGACGATCTTGCCCGGTCAGCAACCGTTGCTGACACCGGCCAAATGCATTGCCTGCTGTTGCTGTCACGAAATGTGCCCGGTTCATGCCATTGAGATGCAGCCGAGTCCGTTTTTCAGGTTTGCCAGAAAATTTACCGCAGGACGAAAGCAGTGAGCAGAGGACAGAAGGCAGTTGGCAGAGGGCAGTAAATGAAATATCGCGTCAAACATATCATCGAATACGGGTTCCTGAAGGCCATGGCCTGGCTTGTGAATGTGCTGCCCTATCGGATGGCCTTGTTGGTGGGCTGGAAATGGGCCTGGCTGGGATTCCATGTCGTGCGGTTCCGGCGGGCCGAAGCGGACCGGCGCATCCGGGAGGTCTTTGGAGACCGCTTTACGCCTCGCGAAAGGCGGAGGATTGCCTGGTTATCCCTGCGTAATGTGATGTTCACGGCGGTGGACATCATGCGGACCCCGTTCATCACCCAGGCGCAACTGGATAAAATTTCAGATTATGAACAGCCGATCAGCCTGATGTTGGAGCATCACAAAACCGGACAGGGGGGCGTTTTTGCCCTGCCGCATATGGGGGCCTGGGAGCTTCCCGGACGGGCCATGACGCTGCGCGGGGTCCCTTTTTTCTCTGTCGCCGGTAAACAGCGGAATCCCCTGTTCGATTACTATTTAAACAGCACCCGGGAAAAATCAGGGATGCCCATTCTCATGCGCGGGGCCTCAACCCTGAAGGATATCATCCGGCGCCTGAAGACAGGCCAGATGCTGGCGATTCTGCCGGATGTGAGGATGAGAACCGAGGCGGTCAAAGTCCGGTTTCTCGGGAAGGAAGCCAATATCGGAGGCGGGATGGCCATGTTCGCGCGCCATGCCAATGTGCCGATTTTTCCAGTCATTGTCACGCGGGTGGGGTGGGCGAAACATGTGGCGCATATCTATCCCCCGGTATGGTCTGATCCGTCGCTAGACAAGGATACGGATATCCAGCAGATGAGTCAGAAGGTCATGGATATTGTGTCGGAAGCGATCATGGAAAAGCCTGAGCAGTGGTTCTGGTACAACAAACGATGGGTATTGGAACCGGTGGAGGCGACACCGAGTGACCACCGGGAATAGGTTTTGACGGAGCAAAACCCTCCATTTAGATTTCAATGGAGGGCGCCGCTCTGTCGGCGCCGGTGAAAAGGAATAAACGATGAGAACCATTTTTAAAACCAAGTCGCAGGCGCAAATTATCAGTGATGTGGAGAATGCGGAGCATCAGATGCCGCGGGTGCTGGGGTCATGGCATTTGACATTGCTAGGAATTGGCGGGGTGATCGGGGCCGGTATTTTTGTGCTGACCGGGCAGGCTGCCGCCAATTATGCGGGACCGTCCATCGCGTTGTCATTTGTGATCTCAGGTTTGGCCTGTGCCTTTGCCGCCCTCTGTTACAGTGAGTTTGCGTCCATGATCCCGGTGGCGGGCAGCGCCTATACCTATTCCTATGCCACGCTAGGCGAGGTCTTTGCCTGGATCATCGGCTGGGATTTGATTCTGGAATATCTCTTTGGTGCCTCCACGGTGGCGGTAGGCTGGTCCGGCTATGTGGTGAGTTTTCTTAATGATTGCGGGGTGACGCTTCCGGCGGCCTTATGTAATGCGCCCTTTTCCTATACACCACAGGCGGGGCTCCACTTGACGGGGGCCTGGTTCAACTTGCCGGCCGTGTTGATTATCGCGGTGGTGACGGCGCTTCTGGTGATCGGCATCAGAGAGTCGGCGAACTTCAATAATGTCATTGTGATCATCAAGGTCACGGTGATTCTGCTGTTTATTTTCCTGGGAATGCACTACGTCAAACTCGAGAATCTGACCCCCTTCATTCCGGCGAATACCGGAATCTTTGGTGAATATGGGTGGAGCGGGGTGATGAGGGGGTCCGCAGTGGTGTTCTTTGCCTATATCGGATTTGACGCCGTTTCGACGGCCGCGCAGGAGGCGCGACGGCCTCAGCGGGATGTCCCGGTGGGGATTATGGTTTCGCTGGTCGTTTGTGCCGTGCTGTATGTGGCGGTGGCAGTGGTGCTGACGGGGTTGGTTCCCTATAAGCAGTTGAATGTGCCGCATCCGATCGCGGTTGGCATTGATGCGGCGGGCCCGGCCTTGGCCTGGTTGCGCCCGTGGGTCAAGATGGGGGCGATTGCCGGCTTGAGTTCAGTGGTTCTGGTTCTGATGCTTGGGCAATCCCGGATTTTTTACTCGATGTCGCGAGACGGCCTGCTGCCCGCCGCCTTCGCAGCCATTCACCCCCGATTCAAAACCCCCTGGTTGGCCACGACGATCACGGGAGTGGTGTCGCTCCTGATGGCGGCCCTGTTCCCGATCGGGTTTCTCGGGGAGTTGGTTTCGATCGGGGCCCTACTGGCCTTTGCCATGGTGTGCGGGGGGATCTGGGTGATGCGGGTGACCAAGCCTGAACTGCCCCGTCCCTTCCGGACTCCCTGGGTGCCGCTGGTTCCCATTCTGGGGATTGTGTTTACCGGCGCCCAGATGGTGGCGTTGCCGAGGGATACCTGGATCCGGTTGGTATTGTGGATGGCGCTGGGGCTGTTGATCTATTTCACCTATGGGCACCGGCACAGCAAGTTGCAGCTGCGTCAGGCCAAAGCAAGTATATGACGGTAGGAACCCTGCCAACGATTGTGGTGGTTGCCGTCGCCGTAGGGGTGATCAATATCCCGTTCGGGTTTTGGCGGGATAGTGTCAAAAAGTTTTCATGGCCTTGGATACTGGCGATCCATTTGCCTGTGCCTTTGGTGATCGCACTCAGGCTGGTGTCCCACCTGGGCTGGCAGTTAAGTACTTTTCCCGTGCTGATTGGCGCCTTTTTCCTGGGCCAGTTTGTGGGCGGTCGACTCCACCGGCGGTGGGTAGCAAGGCAACCTTAGTTGTTTAACGGTATTGGAGAAGCGCAAGGCACAGGTGGCAGCCGGCGTCCCGACGGCTGCAGGCTCATAAAGGGCTCATCCAAGGGCGATGCGTTCGCCGGGGACGTCGAACGCCACCTTGGGCGGATTACTGCTTAAGCAACTGCTGTTTCTTGTCGTCCGGCAGGGACGTCTGATTAATCCATTTTTCCGCGGCGGACCGGTCCGATTCGAGCCAGGAGCGGCCAATATTTTCAATCGTGCGAGCGCGCTGTTTGGCATCCGGGAGGGTGTCGACCCAGGTGGCGGCGACCTCCGGGTATTCGTGGGTCGTGCTGCTGATAAAAGACTGGACCAGACGATCACGGGTTTTATCGGCAGGTAATGAGGCGAGCCATTGGCTGGCGGCCGGCGGATCATTATAGGCCCAGCTGGAGGTCACTTGCTGGAGTGCGTTATCACGGGTCTCGCCTGCCGGAAAGCCGTTTACCCAGGCCGCAGCGGCCTGGGGATCGACTGAGGCCCATTGCGATACGACTGCCTGGGCGGCCCGGTTCTGTGAGGGGCCGGCCGGCTGGGCGGCGACAAAGTCCGCTGCCTCCTCCGGGGTATTTCGCGCCAACCCTGACGCGAGTCCTTCAGCAAAGGCATTGCGGGCCTCTCCTTCCGGCAATTGCGAGACAAAGGCCATGGCGGTTTTGGGGTCGGTGGCGGCCAGGGTGCTGGCGACCGTATTCAGCATGCTGTTTTTAGACTTCCCTTCAGGCCGGGATTGCACGAAGTCCATCGCGCTTTTGGGATCATTCTGCGCCCATTGCGGGACGATTCGTCCCAGAGCCTCCTGAATGGACTTCTCGTCAGGGAGTTGTTGAACCCATTCAATCGCCCCGGTGACATCCCCGTTCGCCCAGGTGCTGGCTAAACTATTGATGAACTCAGTGCGCGCGCGTCCGGGGGGGAGCGTCTCGGCAAATTTCGCGGTGGCCTTCGGATCCGATTGTCCCAGTGACCAGGAGAGACCTTGAAGGGCATTCCGTTTGGCTGAACCTTCGGGGAGTGAGGCGTACATCTCCAGTGCCGCCGCCGGATCCGTGTTGGCGAGGCTGCTGAGGACGGGGGCAATGGCTTTCATTTGCAGGGGGCCGGGCGGGAGCGACGCGGCGAAGGCCATGGCCATTTTGGGATCCTGCCAGGAGAGTTGCTGGACGACCGCCTGGATCAGGTTGTTCCGCTCACTGCCGGCCGGGATCGTTTGCAGGAAACTGAGTGTGGCCTGGGAGTCCTGTTGGGCCCATTGACCTAGAATCGAACCCAGCATCTGGGTTTTCTTTGCGCCCGAACGCAGGCTTTGGGCGAAGCCCAGGGCGGCCTTGGGATCGGTTTGTGCCCACTGATTACACAGCTGGCTGGTCGCGGTTTCCTTGACGGGGCCATCCGGTAATTCGCGCGTCCAGGCAAGGGCGGCATTCAGATCACTATCCGCCCATTGCGCAATAATAGAGGTGATCATCCCGTTCCGTTGCTGACTTTGGGGCAGGGTATTCGCCCAGACGAGTGCGGCCAGCGGGTCCTTCTGGCCCCAGGCGGAGGCAATGGACTGCAAGGCCTGACCGCGTTGCTGGCCGGATAATTCGCCCGCCTTCACCAGGGCGGTGGCCGGGTCCAATTTCGCCCAGTTAGAAAAAATCTGGTAGATGGACCCCATCTGCCGCTGGTTTTTGATGAACTCTTTATATAAGTCGTAGGCGGCCTGTGGATTCTTTTCGGAAAGCCCGCTGATGACTGAACTCATAACCTGCTCACGGAGTGAGCCAGATGGCAGGGTCCGGACCCAGGCTTCAGCGGCGGCGGGGTCATTCACGCTCCAGACGCTGATCACCGAGTAGATGGCTCCGTCATGTGCGTTTTTCCCTGTGATGCTGGAGGCGTAGGCGATGGCCGAAGCCGGGTCACTCTCGGCCCAGCGACGGAGTAATTGGTAGCGGGCGGATTCACGCACCGAACGCTGGGATTCCTTTTCAATCAGCGACATGACGCGCGGGATGTCTTCCGGGCGGACGTCGGCGATTATTTTCTGCCAATCCATGCTTTGGCGCGAGGTGCCATTCCGGGAGAGCGCCTGAATCCGCTCTGAAATTTCAGAGAAAGGGGCCCCTTTTGACGTGGCTTTGACTGGAGCCGGATTATTCTTTCCGGAAGCCGGCGGTAACTGAGCCGGAGCCCTGCCGTGTGGCTCAGCTAGGGCGGGGCCGGCCGGAGGTATTTCTGGAGATAAAGGGCTTTCCAGTTCGGCTTTTTGCAATGCGGCCAGTTGGGTGTGCAAACGGGTGTTCTCGCGATACTGTAGGACGGTGGTGGTGGCAAATACAGCCACCCCTGCCAGAGATACCCATCCCATTACAGATTTAGTCATACAGAGGGGAAATATGACAGATTACTGGCTTTTAAGCAACGCCGTGAAGGTGGCGTAGGCAGACGTCCAGCGGGCTTCATCCCGGGGCTTGTATTCCCGGATGGGGAAGGCTTCGCGAATGAACGGTTGGGCCTCCCTCATGGATTTAATGAGTCCAAGCCCCATCGCCTGCACCATGCAGTTTCCAATGGCGGTGGCTTCTTCCGGGCCGGCGCAGACAGGCAGGCCGATGGCGTTGGCCGTATACTGATTAAGCCTTTCGTTCTTGGAGCCACCACCTACAATATGGACCACCTTGTTCGGGGTCCCAGAAACCTGGGTGAGCATGTTGTTTACAAGGCGGTATTTCAGGGCCAGGCTTTCGAAGACGACCTGCAGGATCGTGCCCCGATCCGTGGGGACCGGTTGGCCGGTGCGGCGGCAAAAATCCATAATGGCGGTCTGCATATCCGGCGGATTGAAGAAGCTGGTGTCATCGGGATCCACGAAGGCTGTAAAGGAGGGCGCATCCTTCGTCAGACGATCCAGTTCCGCCCATGCGAGCTCATGCCCGTCGGCTTTCTCCCAACCGCGTTTGAGTTCCTGGACCAGCCAGGTTCCCATGCAATTGCGGAGCAGGCGGACATTGCCGATACCACCTTCGTTACTGAGTCCGTACGCCATGGCTTCCTTGCTGGTGATGGCGGTGGGAATCAGTTTGCCGACCAGGGACCAGGTCCCGGAGCTGATAATCAGGGCTTCCTCGGGATTATCCACCGGAGCCGCCGCAAACGCACTGGCGGTGTCGTGCCCGCCAACGGCGATCAGGGGTGGCCGGTTAAGTCCGAGCGGGGTCGCCAGTTCGGCGTACAACGTTCCCATTACCGTACCGGGCGCCACGATCGGGGGCATGACCGCCGCCGGAATCTTCAGCTTACGCAGGAGTTCAGGGCTCCACGTCTGGGTGTGGGCATCCATGAGCTGTGTGACGCTGGCAAAGGTGGAATCCACCGATTTCACACCCCCGAGAAAATAATAGAAGAGGGTAGGGGTCGGCAGGAAATAGGCCCCCGGCTTAATGGTTTTGCCGCGGTTGAGCATGAACCAGTAGAGCTGGTTGCTGACATTGAAAGGCTGGAAATGAATGCCCGTCAACTGATAGGCCTTTTTGGCACCCACCTTCGCCTTGACCTTTTCCGCCATGGTATCGAGCCGATGGTCACGGTAGGCGTAAAACTTCCCGAGCGGATCGCCCTCGGCGGACATCATCTGGCCGTCGGCACCCCAGGTGTCGATACCGATGCTGTCGAGGGTGTCAGCCATGGTGCGCCGGTATTCGCGCAACCCCTTCACCAGATTCTGATAGAGAAGCCCCTCGTCCCAGTAGGTGCGCTCCGTGAGGTTACCCGCCGCGTCGGGAATGAAAAACGACACGGATTCATGCGCAAACCGGTGGATTTCATGAAGGCGGAAGGTTCCGCCTTCAAAAATTCCCGCAAAACATTTGCCGCCCGATGCACCGAAATCGCCTGCAAAAACCCGTGTTATTTTCATAATCCTCCACTGCCCACTGCCTACTGCCTACTGCCTAGGATTAGATGCCCAGTTGGCTGCGGCGCATCAGATCCTGATTGCTGCAGTCGCGGCTGACGGTATACCCCTTCAGCGGCTGGATGTGTTCATGGACCGCGTCAATGATATCACACTCAAACGGGAAGAAGGCATCCTCCACCTCATCCTGCGGGGTGATCCAGTTGCGGGCGCCCACCACCACGGGCGGGGCATCCAGTTCATCAAACGCGAACTGGCTGATCTTGTTCGCCATGGTATGCAGGAAACTGCCCCGCTCGCAGGCATCGCTGGCCAGCAGGATCCGGCGTGTCTTTTTCACCGACTCGATCACCTTCTCGTAGTTGAACGGGACCACCGAGCGGGCGTCAATCACCTCGCAGGACATCCCGAACTTCTCTTCCAGTGTTTTCGCGGCTTCCAGCGCCCGGTAGAGCGTGGCACCGATCGTCAGGATCGTCAGGTCTTTCCCGGCCTTCTTGACATCCGGCTCGCCGAACGGGATTTCGTAGTAATCCGCCGGCACCCCGCCCTTGTGGAACTCCTCGGGAATGTCATAGATGCGCTGACTCTCGAAGAAAATCACCGGGTCGGTACCCACCAGGGCCGAGTTCATCAATCCCTTGGCGTCATAGGGTGACGCCGGGAAGGCAATCTTGAGGCCGGGGATGTGCGCGACCAATGCCACCCAATCCTGACTGTGTTGCGCCCCGTATTTGGAGCCAACGGAAACACGGACCGTCACGGGCATTTTGAGCACGCCGCCGGACATGGACTGCCATTTGGACAACTGGTTGAACAGTTCGTCACCTGCGCGGCCCATGAAGTCGCAGTACATCAACTCGACCAGGGCACGGCCGCCTTCCAGGCCATAGCCGACCGCGGTTCCGACAATCGCGGCTTCCGCGATGGGCGAATTGAACAGCCGGTGATACGGCAGCGCCTCGGTGAGGCCGCGATACACGGCAAAGGCGCCACCCCAGTCCCGGTTTTCCTCGCCATAGGCGACGAGCGTCGGATCGGTGTAGAAGCGGTGGATGATCGCCTCGAACAGCGCGTCGCGGAACACGACGCAGCGGCTCTTCGACAGCCGGTTCCCGGCTTCATCAAACGCCGAACGGCTGCGCCCGGCCAGTTGCTTGACGCGGGGATTGTCCGCCAGCGCCATGAGGGTGTCAGGTGTCGCGTCCGACATTTTTTCCACGCGTTGGTTGGAGAACATGGTCTGCTCCAGCAGGCTTCCCTTTTTCTTCAGGTCGGAGCGCGGGGAGATCGTCAGGTCAACCGCCTTCTGGTACGCCTTGAAGATCAGTCCGTCCACCTGCTCCTGCATGGTCTTGAGTTCGCCCTCGGTGGCGGCCTTGGCTTTGACGAGCTGGTCGGCAAAGGTCACGAGCGGGTCGATCTTCTGCCACGCTTCAATTTCCGATTTATCACGGTAGGAGCTGGCGTCGGAGGGCGAATGGCCGCTGTAGCGGTAGGTGATCGTATCGAGCAGGACCGGGCCGTCGCCGCGGGCCAGGATCTCTTTTTTACGCCGGATGGCGTCGATCACGGCCAGGGGATTGAAGCCGTCCACGCGTTCGGCGTGGAGCTGGTCAGGCCGGATGCCGGCGCCGAGACGGGCCAGGACCTTGAAGCCCATGGTTTCGCCCACCGGCTGGCCACCCATCCCGTAGAAGTTGTTGAAGAAATTCATGATCAGTGGCAGACCGCCCTTGTGGGCACCGTCCCAGAGTTCCTTGAACTGATCCATCGTGGCGAAGCAGAGTCCTTCCCAGACCGGGCCGCAGGCGGCGGAGGCATCGCCGATATTGCAGACCACAACGCCGGGCCGGCGGTTCACCTTCTTGAAGAGGGCAGCGCCCACCGAGATGTCACCCGAGCCGCCCACGATGGCGTTGTTGGGATAGACGCCGAACGGGGTGAAGAAGGCGTGCATGGAGCCCCCCATGCCCTTGTTGAAGCCGGCGTCGCGTCCGAAGATCTCGGCGAGGGCTCCGTACAGCAGGAAGTCAATGGCGAGTTCCTTGACGCTGCCATTAAAGCCCTTCTCCACCACGCGGAGACAGGCGCCGTCAAAAAACGTCTTCATGATCTTCAGCAGCGTGTCATCGTCCAGTTTCTGGATCGCCGACAGGCTCTTCGCCAGAATTTCGCCGTGGCTGCGATGGCTGCCGTAAATGTGGTCATCCACATCGAGCAGATAGGCCTGCCCGACGGCGGCGGATTCCTGCCCGATGGAGAGATGGGCCGGCCCGCGGTGATTATAGGCAATGCCCTTGTAGGCGCCCTGCAGCTTGATCTCGTTCAACATCGTCTCGAAGCCGCGGATGACGACCATGTCGCGTTGGATGCGTTTCAGTTCATCCTTCCCGTACTGCTTCACCTCGTCCTTGACCGTCTTGTTGTATTGGTTCACGGGAATCGGTTGGAACTCGACAAACCCGGCCCGGCGCACGTCGTCCGGCATGATCATCTGATGTTTAGGCATTCTGGTTTCCTTTTTTCTGTGTTTATTCTGGATTCTGGATTCTGAATTCTGAATTCTCTTTTGTCACTTCTGGCGTCACCAACGACACGTTCTTATCTTTAAAGAAATTCTGCCACTCGGGCGTGGGCATTTGATCCGTCACCACGGTGGAGATCGCATCCCAGCCTACAATCTTATAGAGAGAGGGCGATTCGAATTTGGTATGGTCCAGGACCAGGATCGTTTCCCGTGCATGGCGGACCGCGAGCCGGTAGAGATGTGAGCTTTCGATATCGCTCGCCGCCAGTCCGAAATCCATGCCCACTCCGTCGGCCCCGATAAAGGCCCGATAGCCGCGCAATTGTTCCATGGCCTCCATGGCCAGGGGGCCGATGGTGTCCATGCGGTCCGCCCGGTATTGGCCGCCAAGCATGATGAAATTGACGTCCGGGATTTGCGACAATTCCTCGGCCAGTCGGATGGAATTGGCGATTACGGACAAACTGCGCTTGCCTTTCAACAGGCCTGCCATCTGGAACGTGGTGGTTCCTGAATCGAGGAAAATCTGGTCGCCATCATGAATCAGGGTGACGGCCAGTTCACCCACTTTGCGCTTGGCTTCAATATTCCGGATGTTTTTCGATCGGAATGAAAAATCAGCATGGCGTTTCAGGGTGGCACCGCCGTAGATCAGTTCCACTTCCTGCGCATCCGCCATCGTCTTCAGGTCGCGCCGTACGGTCGCCTCGGAAATAGCCATTTCGGTGGCCAGATCTTTAACCAGAACATGACCGTTCCGGTAGATCCGCTCCAAAATGTACTCTTTTCGCTGTTTTCCTGAGTAAACCACGGCTAAATGCTCCCTTTTCGTGAAAACTGTGTCAATATTTGCCATAAGTGTTGCATGTTTGTCAACAAAATGTTGCAAATATTTGTTTGACATATTCACAGCGCAACGGCATAGTTTCACCATTATTCAAGTAGAACTGGTTTCATTGACATCACGAAATTCGTAATTTTCAGGGAGAAGCAGCTTATGTTTGAAGTCCAAATGCCTCAGGCCGGTCAATCCATGGAAGAAGGAACCATCGTCCGGTGGCTCAAGAACGAAGGCGATAAGGTTCAGGCCAAGGATATTCTTTTCGAGGTGGAAACCGACAAGGCCGTAGTGGAGGTGGAAGCCGGGCATGACGGAATCCTGCGGAAAATCATTATCCCGGTGGGTCAAATGGTCCCCATCCGTACCAAAGTGGGCTTGATTGGCGAGGCCAATGAACCGATTCCTGCCGAGGGCGGCGCTGCCGCATCCGTTTCCCCATCCCCTGCGGTTGCGCCCGCGCCTGCCGCTGCAACAGGCGGGACGATGACGGATGTGCTGATGCCCCAGGCCGGGCAATCGATGGAAGAGGGGACCATTGTCCGTTGGTTGAAGAGTGAGGGAGACAAGGTTCAGGCCAAGGAGATTCTGCTCGAAGTGGAGACGGATAAAGCGGTGGTGGAAGTCGAGGCCGGGCATGAGGGCACGCTTCGTAAAATTCTGGTTCAAGCCGGTACCACGGTGCCGATCCGCACGCGCATCGCCTTGATCGGGGATGCTCATGCGGCCATTCCGGCCGATGTCGCCGCCCAGTCCGTTGCGCCGGTGGCTTCCGCTGTGCCCAGGGCGGCCATGTCCGTGCCGGTCGTTACGGCACCCGTTGTGACGCCGGCCTCCGGTCCGGTTAAAGCCTCACCGGCCGCCCGCAAGATCGCCGGAGAGCGCGGGATTGATCTCGCCTCGGTCGGGACCGGTTCCGGCCCCAGTGGCCGTATCACATCACGCGACCTTCCTGCCCAGGCGGTACCTGCTTCCAACGCTGGCGGGACGCCCTCTGTGTCGTCCTCCGCCCCTGCGGCGGCCCCTGCCGCCGTGACGGGCCAGGCGTCGCGCCGCCGGTTGACCCCGATGCGCAAGGCAGTCGCCCGTAACTTGCTGGCCTCAAAGCAGAATATTCCCCATTTCTATATGCAGATGACGGTCAATGCCGTGCCGATGGCCGAGTTGCAGAAGTCGGAAAAGAGTAAGTATCAATGCTCGCTCAACGACTTTGTGACCAAGGCGTGCGCCAAGGCGGTCCGGGAATTCCCCGCCTTCCGTAGTCGGATTGAAAATGATGAGATGGTGGAGTTCAACGACGTCAACATCGGGATTGCGGTGGGGATGGATGAAGGGCTGGTGGTTCCGGTGATCCTGCGGGCGGATACGCTGTCCATCAAGGAGTTGGCCTCTGAAACGCGGCGTCTGGCCCAATCTGCCAAAACCGGCAAGATCGAAAATATGGGCAAGGGCGTCTTCACCATCACCAATCTCGGGATGTTCGGCATCGAGCAGTTTACGGCCATTGTGAACCCCCCTGAAGCGGCTATTCTGGCGGTGGGGGCCATGCGGGAAACCGTGGTGGTGCAGGATGGCGCGATGTGGGCGGGTAAGGTGATGACGGTGACCCTGAGCGCCGATCACCGGGTGGTGGATGGACTGCCGGCGGCAAAATTCATGGCCCGGTTGAGGGAGTTGCTGGAGACCCCGGCGCAGTTGGTGTAAGGAGATTCTTATGAGCAAACACTTTGACATGGTCGTTTTGGGCGCCGGTCCCGGCGGGTATGTGGCCGCCTTGAAAGCCGCCCAAATGGGGGCAACGGTTGCGATTGTGGAACAGGGCCATCTCGGGGGAACCTGTCTGAACGTGGGGTGCATTCCCTCCAAGGCGCTGCTGGCGTCCGCGGAATTGATTCATTCCATCCGCGGCGCGGCGTCGATGGGGGTCAAGGTCGCGGGCGAGGTGACCTTTGACTGGCCGGCGATCCAGGCCCGCAAGGACAAGGTTCTGCAAACCCTGCGGGGAGGCATCAAGTCCCTGCTGGCGGCGCGGAAAGCCACCTTCATCCAGGGGCGCGGAAAGCTGAATGGGCCGGGTAAAATCACCATTGAAACCAAGTCCGGTACTGAAGAGATCACCGCCGCCAAAATTATCCTGGCCGTGGGTTCCATTCCGGCGCGGATTCCCGGTTGGCCCACCGATCCCGAGCGGGTCTGCACCAGTGACGAATCCCTGCACTGGAAGACCCTCCCGGTCCGCCTCCTGATTGTCGGCGGGGGCGTGATCGGCTGTGAGTTTGCCTGTATGATGCGTGAATTCGGCGTAGAGGTGTCGGTCGTTGAACTGATGCCCCGGCTTCTGCCCGAACTGGATGAAAGTCTGGGCGAGCCCCTCCAGAAGGCTTTTACCAAGCGTGGCATCCAATGTTTCACCGGCACCAAGGTCGAGACGTTGACGGTGGGTGACACGGTCAAGGCCGTGCTCAGCAATGGGCAGACGGTGGAGGCCGACCGCGTCCTGCTCTCCATCGGGCGCCGCCCCAATACCGCCGACATCGGGCTGGAAACCGTCGGCTTGACTACGGACCGTGGTTTTGTCCGGGTGGATGATCATATGGAAACCCCCGTGAAAGGCATCTACTGCATCGGGGATGCCAATGGCCGCTGTCTGCTTGCCCATGCCGCTTCGGCACAGGGGGTGGCCGCTGTGGAGAATGCCATGGGCCATGCCCACGCGTTCACGTCGCCGATTCCTTCGGCGGTGTATACGTTCCCGGAAATCGGTGCGGTGGGACTGACGCAGGCCCAGGCCAAAAAGGCCGGCATTCCGATTGCCATTGGTCTGTTCCCTCTGGCGGCCTTGGGCAAGGCGATTGCGGTCGGTCACACCGAAGGCTTTGTCAAAGTGCTCCGTCACCGGGAGACCGGCGAACTGCTGGGCGTTCACATGTTGGGGCACAATGCCACCGAGTGTATCGCGTCGGCAGGGGCCATGCTTCATAAGAAGGTGACCGTGCAGGAATTGGCCGAGGTGGTTTTTGCCCACCCGACGATCGGCGAGAGTGTCAAGGAGGCGGCCGAGGATGCCTTGGGTATGGCGTTGCATTTGCCGCCCCGTAAGGTGTTGCGGGTGGCGGCAGGGTGATAAAATAAACTCCTAATCCTAATCGTAATCTTAATCCTAATCGGTTCTGATTAGGCATTAGGTAAGAGAGATTACGATTAAGATTAGGATTACGATTACGAGTATGGAGAAAATGAAAATGGCGAAGAAAACACAGCAGGGTTTGGATTCGTTGATTGAGCTGTCCCGCTTTTACGGGGTAGATTCCAGTTTTGTATTGGCTGGGGGGGGGAATACGTCCCTTAAGGTGGGCGATCGGCTTTTTGTTAAAGCCAGTGGTCATGCCCTGGCCACCATTACCGAAGACGGGTTTGTGGAACTCGATCGCACGGCATTGACCGTCCTGCTTGAAAGCAAACTGGATGCCAATGCCCGGCGCCGGGAAGAGCAATTCAAGGCCGCCATTTTGGCCGCCCGCATTTATCCTGAGAAAAACCAGCGTCCTTCAGTTGAAAGCGTTCTCCATCATCTACTGCCCTCCACGCTGGTGGTTCATACCCATTCCACGTTGGTGAATATGCTGACCTGCTCCAAGGGTGGCGCCAAATTGACCCGCGCCTGGTTCGGGGATGACGTGCTTTGGATCCCCGTCTGCGATCCCGGGTTTGTGCTGGCGCAATTAGTGCAGAAGGAGATGAATGCCTACCTCCGACGTACCGGGCGAAAGTTTCCGCCGGTGGTGTTCATCCAGAACCATGGGCTGATTGTCTGTGGCGACAGTGCCGCTGAAATTCGTGCGCATACCGACAAACTGATTGCCACGATTACGGGCAAGATCAAAGACGGCTCGGCAGGGACGCCTCGCCCTACCGAAACGCAGTTGATTGCATCGACCCCGGAAACGGCGCAGGCCATCACTCTGATTGGCCCGGCCTTGCGCGGTTTGCTGGCGGAGGGGGAAACCCTCAAGATCGTGGCCTTTGATGACTCCGAGGCCGTGAAGAGTGTGGTGGCGCATCCCAAGGGCAAACAATGGGTGACGTCCGGCACCCTGACGCCCGATCATATTGTCTACTGCAACTCATTTCCCCTGTGGTTCGATTGTCCCAAAGAGCGGACGGCGGCCAATGTGGTGGACGCCTTGCGCAAAGCGGTCAAAGCCTACGTCAAAAGCTATCGCTGCAATCCCCGGGTGGTCCTGGTGGGCGGGGTGGGAATGTTTGCGGCAGGTGATGATATCGCCCAGGCGACTACCACGCGGCAGGTGTATACGGATGCCCTCACGATCATGGCCGGGGTTGCGACACTGGGCGGCATCCAATATCTGCCCGAGGCACAGCGCTCCTTTATTGAGGACTGGGAAGTGGAGTCCTATCGGAAGCAGATTGCCAAGGCGGGTCGTAAGGCGGGGCGGGCCGCAGGCAAGGTGGTCATCGTGACCGGCGCGGCGCAGGGTTTCGGCTTCGAAATTTCAAAACAGTTGGCGGCCGAGGGAGCCCATGTGGCGTTGCTGGATTTGAATGTGGGCGGCACGGTCGCGGCGGCCGAGGGGCTGGCGCAGCAATATGGGGCGGGTCGCATGATCGGGGTCGCGGCGAATGTTACCAATGCGGCGTCCATCGAGTCGGCGATGCAGGTGGTGATCCGGGCCTTCGGTGGATTTGACGCCTTTGTATCCAATGCAGGAGTGCTTAAAGCGGGAAGTGTAAAAACACTGAAGGCCGAGGATTTCGATTTTGTGACTGCGGTGAACTATAAGGGCTATTTCCTGTGTGTGCAGAAGGCCGCGCCGGTGCTGGCGGTTCAGCATCTGGCTAACCCGCAATACTGGAGCGACATTATTCAGATCAACTCCAAGTCCGGGCTGGAGGGATCCAATAAAAACGGGGCCTATGCCGGCAGCAAGTTCGGCGGCATCGGCCTGACCCAGTCCTTTGCCATGGAGTTGATCGAGGACAACATCAAGGTGAACGCCATCTGCCCCGGCAATTTCTTTGATGGCCCGCTCTGGTCCGATCCGGTGAACGGGTTGTTTGTCCAGTATTTGAACACCAAAAAGGTGCCCGGCGCCAAAACGATTGATGACGTGCGGCGTTTTTATGAGAACAAGGTGCCGATGCGCCGTGGCTGTATGGCTCAAGATGTGATGAAGGCGATTTATTATATCATGGAACAAACGTATGAAACGGGTCAGGCGGTTCCGGTAACCGGTGGCCAGGTGATGCTGTCTTAATTAAATAATAAGGAGAACCCCTATGTCCGCAACCGCTCTTCCCAAAACCCAGTATGCCGTCCAACTCGTCGGACCCGGTGAGCTCACGCTCAATACCGCCAAACCCGTGGTGGCGCCCGGTCCCTATCAGGTGCTCGGCCAGATTGAGTCCGTCTGCCTGTGTTTTTCCGACCTGAAACTCCTCAAACAGTTTTCCCAGCATCCCCGGAAAAGCGAGGTCATCAGTGGCCTGGCTCCGGAGGTTCTGAAGGAAATTCCCAGCTATGTGCCCGGCGGGAAACCGACGGTGCCCGGCCATGAAACGGTGATCCGGATCGTGGCGGTGGGGGACAAGGTGAAGCAGCACAAGGTCGGCGAGCGGTGTCTGGTTCAGACCGACTACCGGCCGTTCCTGACCGCCGGATCGAATGCGGCGTTCGGATATAATTTTGAAGGGGCCCTTCAGGAGTATGTGGTGATGGATGAGCGGGTGATTGTGGACCCGGCTTCCGGCGAACGTTTCCTGATTCCCGCGCCCGAGGCCCTCAGTGCCTCGGCCATTGCGCTGGTTGAGCCTTGGGCCTGTGTCGAGAACTCGTATGTCACTCCTGAGCGGCAGACGATCAAGGCGGGCGGGAAACTCGCGGTGGTGGTGGATGGCGACCACCGGATGGCGGGGATTGCGGAGAGCCTGTCGCCCAAGGGACTGCCGGCGGAAATCGTGGCCGTGTGTGCGGATCAATGTGATAAGACGCTGGCGAAGCAGTTCAAGGTCCCGGTCACACGCGTGAATACGGTGGCGGAACTTCCCAATGAATCCTTTGACGATATTATCTATTTTGGCAAAGACAAAAAGATCATCGAGCTGCTGAGTGATAAATTGGCGACCTGCGGCCTGATCAATATTGTCACCGGCGGGGGGCGGATTGGCGCACCGGTGTCGCTCGGCGTGGGCCGGGTTCATTACGGGATGACGCGCTGGATCGGGACGACGTCAACGTCCGCGGCTGACTCCTACAAGGTGATTCCCCCGACCGGTGAAATCCGGGCGAACGATACGATCTGCGTGACCGGGGCCGGCGGCCCGATGGGGCAGATGCATGTCATTCGCGATTTGTGTGCCGGTCAGCCTGGAGTGGTGATGACCGCGGTTGACTTTGATGATGTCCGTTTGGCCAACCTGATGAATAAGGCGCGGCCGATGGCGGCGGCCCATCAGGCGACGATTGGCACGTTGAACCCGAAAAACGAAACCCTGAAGGGGCCGTTCACCTATCAGGTGGTGATGGCGCCGATCGGGGCCCTGGTGGCCGATGCGATCAAGAACAGTGCCCCGGGGAGTCTGATCAACATCTTCGCGGGAATCCCTGCCAATGTGAAACACGAACTGGATCTCGATACCTATATCAGGAACCGGTGTTACATGTTCGGGACCAGTGGTTCGACGATCCGGGATATGAAGATTGTGCTGGGGAAAGTGGTGGCCGGGCAGTTGGATACCAACAGTTCGGTGGATGCCGTTTCCGGCATGGCAGGTGCCCTCGAAGGGTTGGCGGCGGTTGAGAACCGGACCCTGGCGGGCAAGATTGTGATCTATCCGGCCTTGCATTCGCTCGGGTTGGTCCCCTTGAACGCCCTGGCCAAGGACCACCCTGCGGTGGCTGCAAAACTCGATCATGGCAACTGGTCGCTGGCGGCGGAACAGGAACTGCTGAAGGGTGCAAAATAAGAGTGTCTCTATTCCCTCTCCCCTTGAGGGAGAGGGCTAGGGTGAGGGGACGTTAACTTATGACCTTAGCTTCGCTAAACAGTGATTCGAAAGAATCGCGGCTTCAGCATTTGCGTGTAATGGTGCAGGCGCAGCGGGACGCGGGGGTTGCATTGCCGTGTACGGAGGAAGTGAATAATCACATCCATACCCGGTACTCGTTCTCGCCCTATTCGCCCACGGCGGCCGCCTGGCAGGCGGCGCAGGCCGGGCTCAAGGCCGCGGGGATCATGGACCACGATTCCATTGCCGGAGCGGAGGAAATGCTGGAGGCCTGCAAGATTATCGGGATCGGGTCCACGGCGGGGTTTGAACTGCGTGTCGATTGCCTTAATACAGGGTTGGCCGGACGCAAAATAAATAACCCGGACTCCCTATCCATTGCCTACATGGCGATTCACGGGATTCCCCGTCCGGCGATACCCCGGGTCGCCCGGTTTTTGGAGCCGATGCAACACGCCCGCAACCGGCGGAATCGGGCCATGGTGGCCCTGCTGAACGAACGCCTGAATGCCTTAGGTGTTCCGGTGATAGATTTTGAACGCGATGTCTACGCCCACTCCCTGGCGGCGCAAGGCGGGGCGATCACCGAGCGGCATATTCTGGCCGCGCTGGCCCGGAAACTGATCGATCGGTATGGGTGCGAGGGACGGGTGGTAGGGTTTCTCAAGGACTCCCTGCAACTCGAGTTGCCAGCGAAGATGGTGGCGGTGCTGAGTGATTCGGCGAATCCGCATTATCTCTACGATCTGCTGGGTATCCTGAAAGCCTCGTTCCTGCCCTCCTTTTTTATCCAACCGGGGTCCGATGAATGTATCCCCGTCCGGCAGGCGGTGAATTTTGCGCTCCAGATCGGGGCGATCCCCGCCTATGCCTATCTGGGTGATGTGACGGCGTCGCCCACGGGCGATAAGAAGGCCGAGAAGTTTGAGGATGACTATCTGGATCTGCTGTTTGAAGAATTGGTGACGCTGGGCTTCCGGGCGGTCACCTATATGCCTCCTCGTAACAGTCTGGTCCAGTTACAGCGGGTGCAGGGCCTGTGTGCCCGGCATGGCCTGATGGAAATTTCAGGGGTGGATATCAATTCCTCGCGTCAGTCCTTCAGTTGTCCCGAGATCATGCAGCCGGCTTTCCGCCACTTGATTGGGGCCACCTGGGCGTTGATTGCCCATGAAAAACTGGCGAGTCTTGAGGTGCGGTTCAATCTTTTCCATCCGGCGAATCCCTATGCCGCCGTGCCCCTGGCCGACCGGATACAGGTTTATGCCAAGGTGGGCGCAGCCATGGATCCCGGCCATCCCGAAGAGGTCCTGACCGTGGCGAATCAGTTGTTCCCCGGCAAGTTTGCGGCCTGATCGACCCCACTACCACGTCATCTCAATTCTTTTTAACTTTCACACCTTTGAAACGGCCGATTTCCGGCAGTTTGCCGACGATGGGACGGGCGTAATCAAAGAAGGCCTGGGTGACATCATTCGCCTGCTTGTTGATGAAGGCATCCGGCATGTGGCGGGTTTCCTTTGATACGCTGGCCAGGGGCACGCGCTCAAAATATACCGCATACTTTTTGCCCGGCTTGCGGCGGATGGCGATGGAACCGCTGGGTTCCTTACCGTTGAGGGCGGCCTTGACGGCCAGCATGCCGACGGTGCGGGCTTCCTTGGCATCCACCTCCGAAACGACGCCGGGGAAGGAGCGCTGCAGGTAGCCGAACGTATCGGCCCGCACGCGGGTGATGGAGGTCCGGTTCTTGATCTCCGTGGCCAGCAGGTCACCCAGGGCGCCGGTGCCGCTGAGCTGGACATTGCCATGGGAATCCACTTCCTTGGAGAACTTGGCGGCGATGGGGGTGCCATCGGCATCCGCAATCCCTTCCGAGACCGCGATCACACAGCGTCCGAGTTTCTTGTGGACGGCGGCGACGTCCTGCGTGAACTTGTCCATGGAGAACGGGCGTTCGGGGAGATAGATCAGGTTGGGGCCATCATCCGGATAGACACGGGCGAGGGCGGCGGCCGCGGTCAGGAAGCCCGCGTTGCGGCCCATGATGACGTTGACTTTGACGCCGGGCAGGGCGCGGCAATCCAGATTATCGCCCATCATGGCGGTGGCCACAAACTTGGCGGCGCTGCCGAAGCCGGGGGTGTGGTCATTCTCGCGCAGGTCGTTATCAATCGTCTTGGGGATATGATAACAACGCAGATCGTAACCCACTTTCTTTGCCTGCTCATTGATGATGTGGGTGGCCTCAGCGGAGTCGTTACCCCCGATGTAGAAGTAGTAACGGATGTTATACTTCTTGAGAATGCCGAACACCTTGGCACACTCCTCGTCGGTGGGTTTTTTACGGGCGGAGCCGAGTGCGGAGGCCGGGGTATTGGCCACCTGCTCAAGCGTCTTGAGGCTTTCTTTCCGCAGATCAATGAAGTTCTCCTCCAGGATTCCCTTCATGCCGTGCAGGGCCCCGTAGATGCCGCCGATGTCCTTCATCTTCTTGGCTTGAAGAATGGCGCCCACCAGGCTCTGGTTGATTACCACGGTCGGTCCACCGCTCTGTCCGATTAACATATTTCCCTTGGCCATGATCAGTTCTCTTTCGTTTGGTTTTCTATCTTAATCTTAATCTTAATCTTAATCTTAATCTCATGCCCCAGAGAGGATTAAGATTACGATTAGGAAGGAAATTTCAGCTTTAGTGTTTCACCGCGACTTTGGTTCCTGCCGGCTGACCGATGGCGGCCAGTAAGTTCTTGAACCAGGGGACCGCGATGTCGAACGGTTTGCCGCCCTTGATGCGGGGGAATTCGCAGGCGCGCAATTCGTTGTTCTTGTCCTCATCTTCACCCACGACCCCGCTGATGCCGGCCAGGGCGCATTCAACCGCTTTCTTGGCGCAGGTTTGAATCAGGGCCTTGTCCTTGGCGTTCGGTGCGGCGGCGCGGCTGTAATAGCCGCTCTTCTGGACCATCGTTTTCTCGGCGCCCAGCATGTCGCCGAACTGCTTGGCGAACCAGTTGCCGACATTCACCTTGTCCAGGCGAGCATGGCCGAAGGCGTCACGGGGCACCTCTTCGCCCTTGGCCTCCAGCTCGGCGATGATGCTGTCAAGGCACGCGCCCTCGGAGACGAAGATATTGACGCAGTCGTTCTGATCCATGACCTGGCGCAGGCGGGCGGCTTCGGCTTTGACGTCGAAGGCCATTTCAGGCACGTAGACGGCATGCACCTCTTCGCGTTCACGCGTCAGTCCGAATTCGGGAAGGTAATGGAAGCTGTCCATCAACTTGCGATAGGCCTCGGCGGTGGCGGCGGTGAGCCAGCCGCAGTTACGGCCCATGACCTCATGGACGATCAGCATGCGCGGGTTGGCGGTGTTTTCCTTCACCGCGTTGGCGAAGAAACGCGCGCCTTCTTCGGCGGCGGTCCAGGCCCCCAGGCTCTGGCGGATGGGATAGACGTCGTTGTCGATGGTTTTGGGAAGTCCGACCACGGTCAGGCCGTAGTTGTTTTTGGCGAGGAAGGCGGCCAGGTCAGCGGCGGCGGTGTTGGTGTCATCACCCCCGATGGTGTGCAGGACATCCACGCCGTCCTTGACGAGCTGGTCAGCGGCCACTTTCTGCGGATCCTGACCTTCCTTGACCAGACCCCGCTTGATGCAGTCCTTGATGTTGGTCAGCTTCACGCGGCTGTTCCCGATCGGGCTGCCCCCGTGTTCGGTCAAATAGAGGGCCTTCGCGCGGGTGGCCGGGGTGACGGTGATGCTCTGGCCTTTCAGCAGGCCCATGTAGCCGTTGACATAGCCGATGATCTCAATGTGGGGGGCGACGCGACTATATTCGTCGATCAGGTACCCGATGGCTGAACTCAGACAGGGGGCCAGACCGCCTGCCGTTAAAATACCGACTTTTTTAACCTGCTTACTCATAGATGCTCCTTTATGTAAATTTTCCAATTCGAGGAGCGGAATTTATAGAAAAAAGGGACTTTTTTTACAAGAACGGATACAGGCACTTCAGCAAGAAATTTCGACAGAGTGAACAAAATACACAAAATTGCTTTAAAGAGGAGCGAGGGTTGAGCGCCTCTCTAAGTTGTGGGGCGGATGTCCTCATCCTCCTGTCTCCAGACCCAACTGGCAATCAGTGGATGGGGACATCCACCCCACAGTGGGAGCCAAAATAAAAGGCTGCATCCGTAATAAATTAATGTTTACATTAATAGTATTTAGTGCAATAAACACAAACATGAATACAGCGACATTGATAACTGATCCCTTGGGGGCGGTCATAGGGGAGCGGATCAAGGCGTTAAGGCGGCTTCGCCACCTGACGCAGGCCGAATTGGCCAGACGGATCGGCATTTGTGCCGGCCCGATGAATGCGTTGGAAAAGGGGCGGCATATTCCGTCCGGCCGCGTTCTGTATCGCCTAGCCGAAGTCCTCGATACCAGTGTGGATTCCCTGCTCGGCCTGGGAGCGCGTCAGGCGGAGTCCGCCGGGCCCGCTGTGCCGAGGTATGTGGCTGAATCTACGGCTTCCTTCGGTGCGGCATCGGCCGCAGGGGCCTGGCCTTCGGCCGTCATGGCGGCGCTCCCTGACGATCCGGCGCTGGGCGAGGGCGAACGGGCAAATGTGGAGTTGGTCATCCGGTCATTCCTGGCATTGGAAGACCTGTGCGGGGCGCAGAAGATTGCCCATATTCCGCTCTATGTTCCCTTTTCGCGTACCGTATCCGGGGTGGAGATGTGGGCCCAGCAAGTCCGGCAGGTCCTGGGGGTCGGGCCGGCCGTGGTGTTCGATTATTTGGAACTCCTGGAGAATGCCGGCTTACGGATCGTTTTTTGTCCTTTGCCCGACCGGCTTCAGAGTGTGTCGTTTTACGATGCCAAGAATGCCAACGCTTTCCTGCTGGTGAGGCAGGGGATGAATGCCGAGCGTCAGTTATTCGAACTCATCAAACGGCTGGCCTGCATCTACATTCATACGCGAAGCGCCTATGGCGGACTGCCGGCGGGGGAGGCGGGGCCGGGGCTGCTGGATGATATTCATGCGGCCCGTCAGTTTGCGGCCTTGTTCCTGATGCCGGCCACGGCGGTGCGGGCGAGCGTGGCGCAATTGGGGATCAAGCCGGACGGCTGGACCTACGAGTTGTTGTTGCGCCTCAAGCACCGCTTCGGTGTCTCGGCGCAATCCTTTTTGATCCGGCTAGGTGAGTTGCAGTTGATTGACGAAAAGGCGGCCACCGGGTTGAAGGGCCGGATTGAGGCGCACTATCAGCGCACAGGGTATGGTGAACCCGATGCCACCCGCCGGATCCTGTCACCCAACGGCCGACTGGGCGACTTGCTCTCCATCGCCTCCCGTAACAAGGAGACCGCCGAAGAGGCCGCCGCCATTGGGCGGACCCTGCGGGGGTTGAAGATGGAAGGGTTGTCGGAGGGGATCGCCGTGGATAAAAACGGGAATGAATCCAAGAGGGTAGGGGTGAATACATGAAGAAGACGGAAGCCCAGAATGAAATAGTTATTTACCGCGCCAAGGACGGTCGGCCTGAATTGGAAATCAGTATCCGGGGTGAGACGCTTTGGCTGAACCTACAGCAGATCGCTGATTTGTTTGATCGCGATAAGTTCGTTGTCTCGCGCCATATTTCCAACATATTCAAACAGAATGAGTTAAACCGGGGATCAGTTGTTGCAAAAAATGCAACAACTGCCTTGGACGGGAAAACTTATCTGGTCGAATACTTTAATCTTGATGTCATCCTGTCGGTCGGCTAGGGTAATCTGGTTCCAACGGTTTTGAGCCCTTTTTTGCCACAGTTTTCTAGGAAAATTGAAATTCCAGTCCAGTCGACTGGATTGCCAAACTGACCCATTTTGATTGGCCAGGGATGAGGCAATCTCGATGCTTGTGACCCCGCCAGCATCAGGACCCAGACATGATCCGGCCACCGCTTAACAGCGGCGGCTACGTAGCCGCGGTGGTATTTCGGTTCAATTAAAGCCCGCGTACATGTGCGCGCGGGCCTTTCATGTCAGCCAGTATGCCGGCAGCGAAATCGCGGCTGGGGTGCCGGATAGAAGGCCCGCATACGTGTGCGCCTGCGGGCCTTTCCGGTTGGCTTTTCCCCATCAAGTTCATCATCTCCAGGTGGCGTTCGACGTCCCGGCGAACGATTTCACGTAGTTTTCGTCAATCAGCCGCCGAGGACGTCGGCTGCCACCACCGATTTCACGTAGTTGTCGTCAATCAGCCGCCGAGGACGTCGGCTGCCACCGCGGGCAGACTAATGAGTGTGCTAAAGCTTGTAAACATTGGTTGAGCGTGATGTGCTGAAAATCTACGGGCTCAATTGGACCCGATAGAACCGGTTGGAGGTGGAGGCTGTGACGGTGGTGTCGGTGTAGCTCATCATGGACATGCCGGCGGCGGCCGTCACGCGGGAAGCGGGGAGGTTGGTGAGCCAGGTGCCGGCTACTGCCCCTGCATAGGCAATCTGGTAGCTCTTCCCGGTCACGCATTGCCAGGTGAGGCCGTACCGGTTGGAGCTGACGAAGCTGACCCCCTCGATATTCAGGCGGCTGGCGGGATTGGTCGCAAGGGTGCCACACAGAAACTCGTTGGTGTTGGATAACCCGTCGTGATCCCAGTCCGCGCTGGCGCTGGTGTTGGCGCCCGTGATGGTGCCGAAACTGCGGAATTGCCAGGCCTGAAACGGAGCAGGCGCGTCCGGGCAGGAGCGGATAGAGATGCTGAGGGTATCCAGATACCATCCCAATTGGGACGTGGAGTTATCTGAACCAAGTCCCCACCGGAATTGAACCGTATGGCCGGAGGCGCTGGCTGGCAGGAGGACGGAACACCCCGTAAAGCTGATGGAGGTTCCGGACCAGGCCTGTCGGTCGGCCAGGGGATCGCCGGATCCGGACGTGATGACGTCCGTATAACCGCCTGAGATAAAGGAGCCCCCGGCGGCCAGAATATCCTGCCAGACGCCCCCGCCGATACTGATGTCAAGAACTCCGCCATCATATCCGCTCTCCAGGGAATACTTATGGCGGAAATCAAGTTGGGCGGAGGTGGTCGTTATGGGGATGGCCGGGGATATCAGGTAGCTCAGTCCGATATCATCGGCCTCGGAGGCGAAGACAGAGTTTGACAGGGTGTCGCGAGTGGCTGTGGAGGTGACCCACGCTACGCCGATCCCTGAGGTGGTCGTGGTCCAGCCGGCCGGGAGGGCCGGGACGGTCACGCTGTCGAAATATTGGGTGTAGGTGACGCTGGGCGCGCCGAAGGTGAAGGTGTTGGTGAGGAGCCCATAGCTGGTCGCCCCATCCTGCACCTGCAGGACGGCGTAGGAGGCGGCCCCGCAGGTGCCGGTGGCCGTGAACATAAAGGGACGGGAGACCGGGGTGGCGGGTCGCGTCCTGAAATAGGTTGTCACTTTGGGAAAGGAAAAGACCAAGGTGAGGA